>JBJKTB010000021.1:0-3897 GCA_046703345.1 Ignavibacteriaceae bacterium | reverse complement strand
TTATAAACGGCGGCAAGGCGCTGCTGTTTTTAATTTTTATAATATTTCTTTTCTGGGGCATGCGGAAAGTCTTTCCTTTGGGCTATATCAAGCTGGAAAAATGGGAAGGAACACTGTTCAAGCCTGTTAAGATCCGCTCCCAAGAGATGATCAGCGCCGGCGCAGTATCTGCTTTCTTTATTGTTCTGCTTAAATTGATCAGACTGGCTGTTTCCCTGGGCGTGCTGTATCTCTTCATTGTTTTTACACTCTCTATCTTTCCGTGGACAAGCCGCTGGAACGTTAAGCCTCTTCTTAGCGGATTCCTTTTTGCCGTGCTGGTTACTGCCGCGGGATTTACACTCTATAAAGCGGTTAATACATTTTTTAACGTTCTGGAAAGAAAAACCGACGAGTGGAAAGGCACGCTTATTAAGTCGGTTAGAGTGAAAACCCTGGAGCTCCTTTCCGACGAGAGAATTTCCGAAGTCCTGAAATTCGCGATAAGAGTGGGCAGGTTTTTCGCTCTGATTATCCTCGCGTATTTTTATTTTACTCTGCTCTTCAGTCTGTTTGCTTTTACGCGGACATGGGCATCTACCTTGTTCGGCTATATAATCCACCCTCTCGGAAAGGTCGTGCTGTCGTTTATTAATTTCCTGCCGAATCTGTTTACTATAATAGTGATCCTCTTTGTTACGCGTTACGTAATTAAATTCATCAGATTTATTTTCGGCGAGATTGAACGCGGTACGGTTACCTTCGCAAAATTCCCGCCGGAATGGGCAGATCCGACATATAAAATAGTCAGGTTTCTTATTATTATCTTTTCAATCATTGTAATTTATCCTTATCTGCCGGGATCGGAATCTAACATATTTAAAGGAGTATCTATCTTTCTCGGTATACTCTTTTCCTTCGGCTCAACTTCAGCAGTCTCAAATATTGTAAGCGGGGTAGTGTTGACTTATATGAGACCGTTTAAAATAGGAGATAGAGTAAAAATAGCCGATACGGTAGGCGACGTAATAGAGAAGACGCTGCTGGTTACTAGAGTAAGAACAATTAAAAATGTAGATATAACAATTTCAAACTCAATGGTGCTCGGAAGCCATATTATAAACTTCAGCTCTTCTTCAAAACAAAAAGGCCTGATACTGCATACCGGCGTTACGATCGGCTACGATGTACCCTGGCGTAAGGTGCACGAGCTTCTTAAATCCGCCGCGCAGGCTGCTGAAAATATACTGAAGAATCCTGAGCCGTTCGTTCTTCAGACCGCCCTCGATGATTTCTACGTCAGATACGAACTGAACGCTTACACGGACAAACCCTATCTTATGGCCAATATCTATTCCGACCTTCATAAAAACATACAGGTTTAATTTTATGAGGCAGGAGTCGAGATTATGTCGCCGCATTATACGAGCGTACGCGACGGCAATAAGGCCGGCATCCCCGATGAGTATCTTCCTCCCGGTTATAAACCGCCGGAATTTAAGATCTCGCCTTCCGGCAATTTCTTCAATAAGGATAAAGAAAAATAATCGCCGCGCGGCCCTGAATTCTCTCGGGAATTTCAGTGATTATCATTATTTTTAGAAGTTAATTTTTTATCGTGTTACTACCTAAAAGGGATGGGGATACGCCATGTTCCAAAAACTGCTTCCTAAAGAAGAAAAATATTTCGAAGATTTCAGGGAAATGATTTCCTACATACAGCAGATGGCCGAACTAACTCACAAGCTCTTCTCTGCGGAAGTCCCTGATATGAATCTGCTCCTCCAGATTAAGCCGCTTGAAGTCAGATGCGACGAGGTCAGCAGTAGAATAATTAAAAGACTGAACAAAACTTTTATTACCCCGTTCGACAGGGAGGATATCTTCAACTTAATCAAAAAGCTGGACGACATAAGCGATATGCTTCTGGCAGCTTCCAGACGGGTTGAGATATTTAATATAACTCATTCCATAATGTACACCGATAAATTAGCCGCCATCGCCCTTCAGCAGATTAAGGAATTGGGCATCGCTATTAACGACCTCAAACGGAAGCACTCCAACGAATGCAAAGCCGTTAAAGACCTGGAAAGCGAAGGCGATAAGATTTACCAGCACGCTATCAAAGAGCTTTTCGAAAAAGAAAAAGACGCGGTTACTCTGATTAAAAAGAAAGAGATACTTAGCCTTCTGGAAGGCGCGTGCGATAAATGCCAGTCGGCCGCAAATGTTGTCCTTTATATCTTCATTAAAAACAATTAATACTGATGCATTTCGCTATTGTTATTATTGCTCTCGCGCTGGTGTTCGACTTCTATAACGGAATGAACGACGCCGCAAATTCCATCGCCACGGTAGTGTCAACTAAAGTCCTCACTCCGATGCAGGCTGTTATCTGGGCCGCCGCGTTTAACTTTCTGGCCGCTTTCGTCTTCGGCGTCAGCGTGGCTACTACCATCGGAAAAGGAATAGTCGACGTTTCTATTGTTAACAACACAGTCATCTTCTCCGGTATGATCGGCGCAATAATACTATCGGCCACAGCTACTCATTTCGGCATGCCTATAAGCGTTTCGCACGCTATAATAGGAGGCTACGGAGGAGCGGGTATCGCGAAAGCCGGGTTCAGCGCGCTTGTCTATTCAGGCTTTACAAAAGTCATTCTGTTCATTTTCCTGGCCCCGATTATGGGCTTCGTTATATCTCTAATATTTTCTATTGCTACGATGTGGGCCGTCAGAAACAAGGCGCCGCGTAAGGTTGATAACTATTTCAGAAAACTTCAGCTCGTTTCTTCCGCGCTTTTCAGCTTAAGCCACGGCTCCAACGACGCGCAGAAGACAATAGGAATAATAACCGTTGTGCTTTTTACAAACGGCGTGCTCGGCTCTACGTTCCATGTTCCGTTCTGGGTTGAGATAATGAGCTACAGCGTTATAGCGCTTGGAACATTAATAGGCGGATGGAAGGTTATCCGCACTCTCGGTATGCGGGTTACAAAGCTTACGCCTTTCGGAGGCTTCAGCGCGGAAACATCTTCCGGTATCACCATAATCATTGCCACCATACTCGGCGTTCCCGTCAGCACCACTCATACTATTACCGGCGCTATCATCGGTGTAGGCTCCATTAAGGGATTTTCCGCTGTCCGCTGGGGAGTAGCCCGCAATATACTATGGGCGTGGGTGCTTACAATTCCTTTGTCCGCCCTTTTCGCTATGATTACCTACTTTATTTCGGTGCGCGTAGCAGGCTTGTTTTAATTTAATATAATACCGTCCTGCCGGATTCCGGCCCGTTCCGCCGCGCTTCCCCTTATTTACGCTTTTTTTGTAAAATTAAAATTGTAACTTTGCCAGGAGCATTTAATTAATCAAAGAAGATTTATATTTTTCATGGAGTGATGGCAAAGTTTAATGCTGGATATAAATTTTCATCCATTATTCCATTACTCCAATATTCTATTGCTCCGATTGAATATTAAAAAAGACTTCTTTTGTTAGTTCAATTATAAATCTACGGAAAGCCGTAAATGACCGAGACAAAATATTTCACACCGGAGGAAGCACAAAGTACGCTGCCCCTGGTTAAGAAAATTGTGCAGGATATACTCGATACGATAAGGGAAATCCGGCTTCTCGCCGAAGACCTCGACGGCGATATTAAGGATGATCCGCAGATTAAAAAAATGGTTCAGGATATTTCCGGATTTATGGAAGAACTCGAGGAGATCGGCTGCTTCTATAAGGACTGGGATTTCTCTATGGGACTCGTGGATTTCCCTTCCGTTATCGACGGCGAAGAGGTCTTCCTCTGCTGGCGCAGCGATGAGGAAGACGTAAAATACTATCACTCAATAAATGAAGGCTACGCCGGAAGAAAACCTATACCGGAAGAATATCTGGAAAACCGCTGATA
>JBJKTB010000020.1:0-3723 GCA_046703345.1 Ignavibacteriaceae bacterium | reverse complement strand
GACTATAAACAACATCAGTTCAGTATGGAAGAAATTCTCGCCAGACTTTCCGTTCAGTTATAATTTTGTTGATGAATCATTCGGCAGGCTGTATAATTCGGAACAACGTTTAAGCGCAATTTTCAGTACCTCTTCTCTTCTCTCAATAATAATTGCCTGTCTTGGTTTGTTCGGTCTAGCGGCTTACGCAGCGCAGGAGCGGACTAAGGAAATGGGCATTAGAAAAGTCTTAGGCGCCGGTGTTCCGCAGATTATCAATCTTATAGGCAAGGACTTCTTAAAGCTGGTACTGGCCGCTAATCTTATAGCCTGGCCGCTTGCTTACTATACTATGAACAAATGGCTCGAGAACTTTGCTTACAAAATTAGCATAGAACTATGGGTTTTTGTGCTGTCCGGTATAATTACTCTACTGATAGCGCTGGCAACTGTGAGTTCGCAGGCTGTAAAAGCTGCTACGGCAAATCCGATTAAATCGTTGAGGTATGAGTAATGATTTTTGATGCTGGAAGTAAAATGTTAGATGTAAGATGGATGATGGAAGATGTAAGATGGATGATGGAAGATGGGGTATGAAATCAATTGAACGCGGATTGGAATGATTAAACAGCGTTTATAAAATATGTTAAATCAACGGATCATGCATTCGGCAATTATTTTTGTTAGGAATTAAAATTATATACTGATTGCGCTAAGCTCTTCGCGCTTGGAAAATATTAGAAAGGGATTCTTCAATGTTCAAAAATTATTTAAAGATTGCGGTTAGAAATCTCTTAAAATACAAAACTTATTCTCTTATCAACATACTCGGACTGGCGATAGGCGTGGCGTCCTGCATAATGATTATTCTATATGTGAACAATGAGCTTAGTTACGACAAGTTCAATAAGAACTACGAACGAATTTACCGGGTAGAGGCAGAAGCTAATATTAAGGGAAAAGAACTTAACATGGCCGTAACTCCTCCTCCTCTGGGGCCTACAATGGCAAGGGAATTCCCGGGTGTTGAACAGTACGCGAGGATTTACCCAACATCAAATATGCTGATCCGTTATAAAGAAAATGTTTTTAACGAGAGCAGATTCTACTGGGCGGATTCAACATTATTCAGCGTTTTTACTATGCCTTTTATTGAAGGTGATCCCTCTACGGCATTAAATCAGCCGCACACGGTAGTGCTTACAAAATCTCTGGCGAAAAAATATTTCGGCAGCGAAGATCCGATGGATAAGATTATGAAATTTGAGGACGGAACTCCTTACACGGTAAAAGGCGTAATAAAGGACTGTCCGGAGAACTCTCATTTTAAGTATGATATGTTCGCCTCAATGGCCAGCATTCCTTTAGGCAGAAGCGAATTCTGGTTTAATAATAATACTTATACTTACGTAAAATTAAGACGCGGAGCCGATGTAAAAAGTATTGAGAATGAAACACAGGGGTTATTAAAAAAGTACGGCGGTCCCCAGCTTTATCAGGCGCTGGGAATAAATTACGAAGACTGGAAAAAACAGGGAAATTCATACCGGTTTTATTTCGAGCCGTTAACCTCCATTCATCTTTACTCTCATTTGGAGAACGAGCTTGAGCCGAACGGAGATATTAAATATGTGTACATTTTTTCAGTCATAGCTGTTTTTATACTGCTTATTGCCTGCATAAACTTTATGAATCTGGCCACAGCAAGGTCTGCCACCAGATCGAAGGAAGTGGGAGTAAGGAAAGTGCTGGGTTCCAACAGGGCGCAGCTCATAAAACAATTTTTAATAGAATCATTTCTGCTGGCTTTTATCGCGATAAAGGTTGCGGTGGCCGTAGTAGAGGTATTCCTGCCGTTCTTTAACAATTTATCCGGTACTCATCTTCATACCGGCTATTTTAATAACTGGTTTACAACACCCGCTTTGCTGTTTATAGTATTTATAGTAGGACTGTTAGCCGGTATTTATCCTTCATTCTTTCTATCATCATTTCAGCCGGTTAAAGTATTAAAAGGTAAAGCAAGGGGTAATAAGGGCAACCTGCTTAGAAGCGGACTGGTGGTATTTCAGTTTGCGATATCAATTATACTTTTTATAGGAACGTTCGTCGTTTACAGTCAGCTTAAGTTTGTTCAGAACACTAAACTCGGGTTCGATAAAGATCATATAATCGTTATACAGAGAGCATGGGCGCTGGAAGATCACTCGGACGCCTTTAAGAACGAACTGTTAAAAAATCCGGAAATAATCAGTGCTTCAGTTTCAGATAACGTACCGGGTATGTTTTTCAGCCAGACTTTGTTCAAACTTGAGAACGCACCGGAGAATCAGCGTTATATAATGGCATTTACTTCTACGGATGATTCTTTTTTGAAAACTATGGGAATCGAATTGAAAGAGGGGCGATATTTCTCGCCGGCTCATCCCGGTGATACGCTGGCAATGGTTATAAACGAAAGCGCGGCGAAGAGATTCGGCTTAAAAGATCCTTTAGGCAAGAGAATAATACTCACCGGAAACAGCAGTCCTTTTACCGTTATAGGAGTTATAAAGGATTTTCATTACGAATCGCTTCACCAGAAGATAATGCCTCTTGTCATTATGCTTAACAGAAGACAAAGCACATATCTTCCTATTAGAATAAAAACTGCTGATTTAACAGGCGCTGTTTCGTTTATTAAGAGCGAATGGAAGAAATTTGTCCCCGGAAAGCCATTTGAGTTTTATTTCCTTGATGTAGCGTTCGATCATCTTTACAGAGCTGAGGAAAAAACCGGTGAAATATTTACAGCGTTTTCAGTGCTTGCAATATTTATAGCGTGCTTAGGCTTATTCGGGCTAGCCGCATTCACGGCGGAGAAAAGGACAAAAGAGATCGGAATAAGGAAGGCGCTCGGATCATCAGTATCAGGAATAGTGTTCCTTCTCTCGAAAGAATTCACGAAGTGGGTGTTGATAGCGAACGTAGTTGCCTGGCCGGTTGCGTATTACTTTATGAATGGATGGCTTAAGGATTTCGCTTACAGGATAGATATAAATATCTGGATTTTCCTCGCCTCAGGCGTAGCGGCGTTATTAATAGCTCTGCTCACTGTTAGTATACATGCCGTTAAAGCAGCAAGGGCTAATCCGATAAAATCGCTCAGGTATGAGTGAGAAATGATGGAGGATGGAAGATGTATGATGTGATATGGAAGATGTATGATGTGATATGGTGGATGTATGATGTGATATGGAAAATGTAATAACTGAAATAGGCTTACGTAAGTATGAAATAAGTCTCCGCAAGTATGAAATTGGTGTCTGTAAGTATGAAATAGGCTGTCGTTAAGTAGAAACAAGCGTCTGCATTTATAAAATAGACGATAATGATTAAGAAATGAGCGTCCGCAAACATGGAATAAGTCTCTGCAATTATAAAATAAGCGTCCGCGCTTATCAAATAGGCGTCTGCAAAAAGGAAACAGCTGTTTGTTGAGAAGAAAAAGGTGACCGCAGAGGGGAAATACCGTTAAATTTTTAATAATGGGCTAAGCTTAGGTGAAGACAAATAAATACAATTGAAATATTTGAATAGATGATGTATTAAAATAATAATTAATACGGAGGCGGCCGTGAAAGACATAAGTATTCCTCTGCCCGATTTCCTTGATCAGCAGATAGCGGAGATAGAAGTAACCATAAACGGTAAGAAACGGCACTATAATTTCCGTGTTGAGTCGCTGCGCTGGGAACCTGATAA
>JBJKTB010000019.1:0-4394 GCA_046703345.1 Ignavibacteriaceae bacterium | reverse complement strand
CTAGCGCTATCTTCCCCCACCGTTCTATTTTATTGCCCTTGGCTACAGTTCTGGCCGACTCAAATATTATAAAATTAGTAATTCCCATCTCGGTGCATTTTTCAAGCATAAACTCGAACCTCTGCGGATTTTTCAGCTTCGGCAGGCAGAAGTAAACTCTTTCGAATTTATTAAAGTATGAAAGGACCGATTCTACTTTTAATTTCAGATCGCCTTTTGAGATGGAAGTAATTTTACCTCGAAAGTTTTTTCCTCTTCCGTCCGTAACGAAAAGTTCATTTCCAGCACTGTGCCGCATAACTTTAGTGATGTGCCTGAAGTCGTCACCGTCTACAATCAATTCATCACCGTTAATGTTAGACGGCTTAGTATAAAAAAGCTCTATGTCAGAAAGATATTCCGAGTCCAAGTATCCACTCCGAGTTTTTGTATTCGTCTAATGCGTACTCAATTCTTAATGCGCTGTAAGGAAGCAGCAGGAACGAAAGCCCCGTTCCGTATCCGCTCTTAAAATCGCCTAAAGCCAGCGGCTGATGATCCATTGTAATAGCGCCGGTATCGGTAAACAGCTCGGCATAAAGCGCCAGTCTGTATGTAAGAAGCGATTGGGGAATGATGGGGATGAAGTCTAGATTAATATCAAGCTCACGTATAATCGGGTAGTTCAGTTCAAGCGATCCTACGTACGAGTTGTTTCCTTCGCGCTCCTGGTTGAAATGCCCTCTTATACGTTCGTTGTATCCCAAATAGGAGTAATCGTAATAAGGCACGGTTTTTCCGAATGTCTGCCGCGTGGCAAATCTCCACTTCAGAATTATCCCGTCGAACAGTGTTCGGTACTCCCTTAAATCAAGATCGGCAACCTGATAGTTTATTCCGTCCAGGCCGAAACCCTTCGACTCGAAATCAGCAAGCGCGTAAAAGCCTCTGCTTGGGAACTGCGCAAGGTCTCTTGTATCGAATATGTACCTTGCTCCTGCAACCGGCTGCCTGTCTATTTTTCCGCCGGATGCGGATATGCCTAATATTGCCGCGGGACTCTTTACGTATTCGTAGCCGATGTTTACGTCGAATTTGTTGTAAAGCCCGAATCTTTTTCCGATATCCAGGTATCCGGAAATAAATTTCTGTTTGAAATCTTCTCCGTAAATATTTTTGGCGATCGTACTTCTGTTTATGGAATTCCGGTAAACCAGCTGCACGTTCATATATATATCATCGGACCGTATGAAATACGGAAGTTCGTAATATAGTTCCGCAGAAGGATCGTAGCCGAATCCCGCTCTAGCCAAAACCGTTTCGTTTCTTCCTCTGAAATTCCTTACAAGCAGATTAATTCCGTACGAGAATTTTTTCCAGTCCCGGTCCTGAAGCTCCACATATGGAATGGGGTAAATGTACCAGCTCTCGCTTACTTCTATGTAAAGTAAATTTATATCTCCGTGCTTCTCCGGATAAAGACGAACGCGCGTAAATATTCCGAGGCTGAATATCCTCTCGCGGTTGTATTCCAATGTTTTGCGGGTTACGTAATCCCCTTTCTTAAAAGTAAGCTCCCTGAGAATAACGTACGGCTCGGTAATCTTGTTGCCGGTTATAATCACTGAATCTATCCTTACCGGATACTCCGTCACAGTGTTTAGCGAATCCGGACTCTGGCAGAAAGCTAAGACAGGATACAGCAATACTAAGAATATAAAATGATTTGCTTTAATCATTCATTTAGCGGGAATTCAGATGAAATAAATTTTTGTTTTTATCCGGCGGAATAACGAATGCAGATTCGCCTGTCGCATCCGCCGGATTAAAATTAAGATACGTTTTCTTCCAGATAATCAGATATAGGATTGCAGCTGCAGATTAAATTCCTGTCCCCGTATGCATTGTTAATTCTTCCCACACTCGGCCAAAATTTTGCCGTCTTGGTCCAAACAGCAGGAAATACCGCCTTCTCTCTCGAGTAAGGATGCTTCCAATCGTCGGCCGCTATACTGTGCGCCGTATGAGGAGCATTCTTCAGAACGTTATCCGTTTTATCTGCGGCGCCGCTCTCGATCTCTTTGATTTCGTTTCTGATTGATATCAGCGCTTCACAGAAACGATCGAGCTCTTTCTTCGATTCGCTTTCTGTCGGTTCAACCATAAGAGTACCCGCTACTGGGAATGATACAGTTGGTGCATGATAGCCGTAATCCATAAGCCTCTTGGCTATGTCTTCCACTTCTATTTGCGCTGATGTTTTGAATTCCCGCATATCGAAAATTAATTCGTGCCCGACTCTCCCGTTCTTACCAGCATAAAGTACTTTATAATACGGTTCAAGTTTTGATTTTAGATAATTCGCATTTAGTATCGCTGATTTCGACGCTTCAGTCAATCCTTTGTTTCCCATCATTTTTATGTAAGCGTAGGAAATTACAAGTATATCTGCACTTCCCCACGGTGCTGATGCCACTGCGGTTATTCCTTTTTCTCTGCCCAAATCAACAACGGGATGTGAAGGAAGAAACGGTACTAAATGCGAAGCTACGCCGATCGGCCCCATACCGGGCCCGCCGCCGCCGTGCGGTATGCTGAAGGTCTTATGAAGGTTAAGATGACAAACATCCGCTCCTATTAATCCGGGACTCGTTAATCCGACCTGAGCATTTAAATTCGCGCCGTCCATATATACCTGACCTCCGCCGGCGTGAATTATATCGCATATCTCTTTTATGTTCTCTTCAAAAACACCGTGAGTAGACGGATAGGTAATCATTAATGCGGCAAGAGTATCCTTGTTCGATTCGACTTTCTTTTTAAGGTCTTCAACATCAACATTGCCTTTTGAATCGCAGGCGACAACAACCACTTTCATCCCCGCCATAACGGCGCTTGCCGGATTGGTTCCGTGCGCCGATGAAGGAATTACCACCACGTTTCTGTGGCTTTCGCCTCTGTCGTGATGATAGGCCCTTATTACCATTAATCCGGTATATTCTCCCTGAGCGCCTGAGTTAGGCTGGAGAGATACGGCTGCAAATCCGGTTATCTCAGCAAGGTCCTTCTCGAGCTCTCTGAATATCTGCGCGTAGCCTTCCGCCTGGTCTTTAGGAACGAACGGATGAAGATTACTGAATTCCGGCCATGTAATTCCGGCCATCTCGGCGGCGGCATTAAGCTTCATTGTGCATGAACCCAGCGGTATCATCGAATGCACGAGTGAAAGGTCTTTGTTCTCTAAATTCTTCATGTATCTCATCATCTCGGTTTCCGAATGGAAACTGTTGAACACAGGATGCTTAAGATATCCGCTTTTCCTTTTTAAGGATTCGGGAATCTTAAATAAACTGCCGAACTTTTCAATCAGACTCTTTCCGTCAATCTCTTTTCCTTTTATTTCGGCGAAGACTGAGATTATCTCAATTACATCTTCTATGCCGGTCATCTCATTTAGCGATATCCCTATAGCATCTCCTCCAATATAACGGAAGTTGATGCCGGAAGCTAAAGCCGCTGATTTGATTTTCTCTATCTGATTTAATTCGTTTCCTGAGAAGACGACCTTTAATGTATCGAAGTATGCTTTATTCGTCTGATTAAATCCGAGCGATCTAAGAGATTCATCGAGCAGAACCGTCAGTTTATGTACTCTTTCGGCAATCTCCTTTAATCCCTTCGGTCCGTGATAAACCGCGTACATTCCCGCTAATACGGCAAGAAGTACTTGAGCAGTACAGATATTGCTTGTAGCTTTCTCGCGCCTTATATGCTGCTCTCTTGTCTGAAGAGCCATACGGTAAGCATGGTTGCCGTGAGAGTCTACCGATACCCCAATAATCCTTCCGGGTAGCTGTCTCTTATATTCGTCTTTAGTTGCAAAAAAAGCCGCATGCGGTCCGCCGTAGCCCATCGGCACTCCGAATCTTTGTGTGCTTCCTACTACGGCATCAGCTCCGAATTCTCCCGGCGGGGTAAGCAAAGTTAAACTTAAAATATCAGCCGCCGCTATAGCGAAAATATCTTTCGCATGAGCCTCTGCAAACAAACCGGAGTAATCGTAAACTTCTCCGTGATCTGCCGGATACTGCACAAGAATTGCGAATATATCGTCGCTAAGTTTCAGATCTCTGTGGCTGCCAATTTTTAATTCAATACCAAGTGATTCCGCTCTTGTCTTTACAACATCTATAGTCTGAGGATAGCACTCTTCCGATACAAAGAAGACATTCGAATTAAGTTTTGATGATTTCCTCAGCGAATGAAACATACCCATAGCTTCGGCCGCTGCGGTACCTTCATCCAGCAGGGACGCGTTGGCTATATTCATCCCGGTTAAATCTATTACCGCCGTCTGAAAATTCAGCAGCGCTTCTAGTCTGCCCTGTGCAATCTCTGCCTGGTAAGGAGTATAC
>JBJKTB010000018.1:0-15112 GCA_046703345.1 Ignavibacteriaceae bacterium | reverse complement strand
TTGCCTCAAATAGAAAATATAAAGACAGCTCCAACCAATGGCAGGAGGACGTATGTTATGTGGGCATTGTCGCATGGAATAAATTAGCGGAAAGCTGCCGCGATCGCTTGAAGAAAGGATCGGCTGTACTAGTCGACGGCGAACTTCAAAGCAGAAGCTGGAAATCGGAAGAAGGCCATAACCGCAGCATCGTTGAGATCAAAGCCAGAAGAATACAGTTCCTTAACAAGAGAGGAAAACTTAATGGTCAGGAGGACGGCTTTGACGGTCAGAGCGAAGATGATGAGGTCTTTACCGATGATGAAAGCGTAGACTATACGGAAGATTCATTCGATAAGTTCTTATCGAGCGAAGAATCCGATTTAATCAAGTAATTTGGTGAAGGAAAAAATGAGAAAAGAAATAAAAACCAAAAAAGTATGTAGATTTACCCAGAACAAGGTAAAGTACATCGATTACAAAGACGTGAAAATGCTTCAAAAATATATTACCGAACAGGGTAAAATAATTCCAAAGAGAATTACAGGTACAAGTTCGAAGTATCAAAGAGAATTATCAATTGCTATCAAACGCGCACGTCATATGGCTCTTCTGCCGTATGTTTCGGATACGCTTAGATAACAAAACCAGGAGAAAAAATGAAAGTAATTTTAAGGCAAAACTATGAATCGCTTGGACAAATCGGTGATTTGGTTGACGTTAAAGACGGCTTTGCCAGAAACTTTTTAATTCCCCGGAAAATTGCGTACGCCGCATTACAAGGGAATATCCGCGCGCTGGAGGAAGAGAAGAAAAACCTTGAGAAAAGAAGAAAACAGGAAGTACATGCGGCGGAAAATCTGGCGGCAGAACTAGAAAAAGTTTCGGTCACAATCCCCGTTCAAGTCGGCGAGGAAGATAAGATCTTTGGATCGGTTACTACTCAAATGATTGCCGATGCCTTGAAGGAAAAAGGTTATGAAATCGACAGAAGAAAAATCGATATCGAAGAACCTATTAAATCCCTCGGAATCTACGGCATCAGTATTAAACTGCATCAAAGCGTAACTGCTAATATTAAGGTGTGGGTTGTAAGAGAGTAATCTCGATCGGCGATAGAAATAAAAAAAAGGAAAGCTCAATGCTTTCCTTTTTTATTTTTGTAAAATCCGATTATAATTATCTGACTTTAATACGCTTCTCTATTATCAGTTTTGCAACTTCCGAGGTGCCGTTGTTTGATATACCCTTTATAGCACGGGCCGATAATTTTAACGTGACAAACCTGTTTAATTCCTGAACCCAGATTCTCTTCTTTTGAAGATTGGGCAGAAATCTCCTCTTGGTTCTGTTGTGAGCATGCGAAACGTTGTTCCCGGTGATGGGTCCCGTACCGGTAACTTGGCATCTTCTAGACATTGATATCTCCTTCCGACTTACCCAGATTGTAAATTTTAGAACTATAAATATAAGAAAAAATTTAAGAAAAAATAATAATTAGTTAAAATATTTTGGATTAATATTGTGGGATTTTTGACAATAAACAAGGATTTTTATGGCCCATATTGACAATCAGTGTATACCTTTTATCTTACAATTGTTCTTCATTCAATCTTTTAATAGGAGCGGCTACAGATCTCTTTTACCTATACCCTTCAACTCTTGTACTAAAATAATCCCTTTGAAAGGAGTTTTGCAATGGAATACTATGAGCTTCATCCGGATAATCCGCAGCTTAGATACATAAATAAAGCGGTTGATGTCTTAAAAAACGGGGGTGTAATTATTTATCCGACTGATACGGTATACGGCATCGGATGCGATATTTTTAATAAGGAGGCATTGGAAAAGGTTTTTGCCATAAAGAACGAGAGTACCTCTAAGCTTTTCAGCTTTGTTTGCTCTGATTTGAAAGATATCTCAAAATACGCAAAGGTTTCTGATTACGCTTACAGAACTATGAAACACCTTCTGCCTGGCCCATATACGTTTATACTTCCGGCAGCTAAACTGGTGCCCAAAAAACTGTGGAGTAAAAGAAAAACCGTCGGAATTAGGGTACCCAATCACTCCATTACACTCAAGCTCGCGCAGGAATTAGGCAATCCAATAATAAGTACAAGCGCAACCAACCGTAAAGGCGAGATCTTGTTCGATCCTTTTGAAATAAGAAATATATTTGGCACTCAGGTCGACCTCATGTTGTCTTCAGGTCACCTTGCCGGAAGTCCCTCAACGGTGGTTGATTTAAGTTTGGACGGTCCGGAAATAATTAGGCAGGGAGCAGGCGATATAAGTATGTTCGTCTAAAAATACGTGTAGAGTGCAGCGGCCGGAAAAATGAAAAGTCTTTAATCCGGCCGCATAAAAAGTTGCTATAATTTTCTGAAAATTTGAGTTGAAGATCCCTGAGCAGTCGGTGTTAAAATGATTTCCTGAATGTTTACATGGGCAGGTCTAGTTGCACAGTAAAGAACCGCATCTGCAATATCTTCGGCGGTGAGCGGAGTAATTCCTTCGTATACTTTTTGGGCTCTCTCATCATCTCCGGAAAATCTTACATTGCTGAATTCCGTTTGCACCATTCCAGGATCGACTGTACTTACTCTAATATTTTTATCGATTAATTCTATCTTCATGGCTTTTGTCAATGCGTTTACTGCGAACTTGGTCGCGCAGTAAACGTTTCCGTTCGGGTATACTTCATGACCGGCAGTTGAGCCGATGTTAATTATATGTCCTTGCATCCTCTCTACCATCCTGGGAAGAATATTCCTTGTAACGAATAAAAGCCCTTTCACGTTAGTGTCTATCATTTCTTCCCATGCGTCAATGCTGCCTTCATGCAGCCTGTTAAATCCTCTTGCCAATCCAGCGTTGTTGATTAAAATATCAATGTCATTCCATTCTTCTTCAAGCGAAGAAATTGCTTCTTTGACGGCTTTTCTGTCCCTCACATCGAGTTTAATAATTTTTACTTTTACGGAATATTTTGAAGCAAGCATGTCTGCAAGTTCCTTCAATCTATCCGAACGTCTGGCGGCCAAAATCAGATTCGCCCCTTCCGCCGCGAATGATTCCGCGCATGCTAAACCTATGCCGGAAGATGCACCGGTAATAAAAGCTAATTTGTCTTTCAATAATCCCATTAAATTTTCCTTCCCGATTTTTACTGTTTGATTTTTCTGATGACGGGGATCGCTCTCCTAATCCTTTTTGTTAAAATATTTATGTAGACCAGCAGCAGAAATAAAACGAAAAACATGAAAATTAGTTTCTGGTTATAAGACAACCCTCCGTGATTTAAAAGCGTTGACCAGTCTGTTTGAAATGTTGTCTGAATGAGAATCGATAATATTCCTATTACGGCCGCGAATATCAGGTAACCTATGTTTATAAGTTGAAATACGATTATGGAACTTCTGGCAAAATCGCTGCTGATCTTTCCAAGAACGAGAAGAGATATTTCTATTAACAGCAGACTCATAAGGAAAGGGGATACGACAATAAGGGCATAAAGGAAAAAATTTGTCATTACGTTTACCGGAAAGTTCACATCAAACCTTATTCCGCTGAAATAAATATGCACTCCGGGTCCAATAAAAATATAAGCCAGCAGTCCTTTAATTAACTGATCCACTGCCAGTACTGTAACTATCCCGGACAACAATCCGATTACTAGCGCATATGATTTTTTCAAGGATGATCCCTCTAGTTAATTATTATCTTTCTATCCAGCTCGGTCTCTTTGTACTGAAATCCGGCGCTATTACTCGGAACGGGTATTCTTGGGATACAACCTCTTTCCAGCCAGATCCGAAACTTTTTCCCTTCCATGAATTAGCGAGATTATCTGCTTTCGTATCGATGTTTAAAATATTGTTTCCCAAAACAAAATGCGAAGTGATGTTTACTCCGGCAGCTCCGCGGTGATTGAAATTCTCTACCTTAACCAGAAAAGTATTTACGCCTTTTTGTAAATATTTTTGGACGTCGAGAAATTTAACCCTCTTATAATCTACCAAAAGTGATAGTGTTCTGCGGGCAAAAACCTCGTCAACATATTTGCCGTTTATATAAAGTCTGGCGTAAGTATCTCCCATTAATTGAAGATAGGCTTCATCAGGAACTTTATCTAAATATATCTTCTTTTCAAATTCGGCCTTATCAGCCAGCTCTCCGTTTTTATTCTCTACGTAAATCCAGTCAGATTTGATAAGGGGAGAATACAAAGTATCGTCTCCGTTCTTTAATGAATCCTTAATTTCGGTAAAGTAGGAATTAAGCCTGTCGAACTTGTCGTCGATTAAATGAAGATTTGCCTTTACGTAATATTTCAGCCATAAAGTA
Organism: Ignavibacteriaceae bacterium; assembly: GCA_046703345.1. GTDB lineage: Bacteria > Bacteroidota > Ignavibacteria > Ignavibacteriales > Ignavibacteriaceae > FEN-1297. Next base: position 10,783 of record JBJKTB010000018.1, on the reverse strand, counting down.
TTGTACTCGTTTTTCAGTTTCTTTAAAGAAGACATATCAGTATCTATATATTTTTCTAATCCAGGAATGTTTAAAGGATTTCGCAGATATTGCTTGTCATGCAGTAGGTATTCAGTTTTTATCTTTGATATGTACCATTGATCCAGGTTCACTATGTACTGCAGCAGATCAAGCTGATCGGAGTTTTTTTTAACTTCTTTTCTTAGAGCTTTTATATCGGCGGTTACTTGAGGCAGCGTCCATTCCATCCAGCTTATTTTCGCTGTCATGTCTGATCTGGGTTCCCACCAGTTCGGCTCTCTGAAATTAAGGAGAGGGTGCCTCCAGAATGAATTCCATGTCATCTGATTCAGCGGATTGCTAAGTGTTTCAATTATTCTGGGAAGCCGCTCGTCAGTGGTGCCGAAAAAGTCGTAGCAATAATCTTGCGTGAAATCTGAAAGGCTGCTCCCTTTAAAATTCCATGCGCAGTCTGCCGACCAGGCGTAACCGAAGTATAATAGTTCTTTAAATGTTTCTGCGCCGAAATCTCCCCAGTTTGAATTTATCATTCCCTCAGATCCGTTCTCGAGCCCTGCCTTTATTATGTTCGTTATATTCGGAAGAGCATTAACGTTTGTGGGAAACGGCGTGGTAAAATTCCACACAGAAGGGGAGACGTAATAGTTGAATCCGGCGTCCTTAAATATTTTTGCCGAAGGATAATTATCATCAGGACGGTAATGCCAGTCTACAATCGTAATGTCTTTAGGAAGCATTGAAAGTATTTCCGGGTGCTTCAGTATTATGTCGCCGTACATCATTACCTTCTTGCCGTACTTTTTGCAGATGTCGTAAATTTTCCTGTAATGATCGGCGTGTACTTTTGCTATGCCGTATTTATCAACCAGATACTTGCTCGCGCCTAATCCTACGTCAAAACTCTCATCGGCACCCATATGAAAATATTTGCTCGGGAAAAGTTTAAAAACTTCCTTCAGCATGGAATCAAGAAACACGTAAGTAGAATCGTTTGAAACATTCAGTGAAGCTGAACCAGGAAATTCTGCATATTTTAAAAACTCCTGCTGCGATAGAATATTTTCATAATGACCCAGCGTCTGGAAAATCGGGATAATCTCCACATAATATTTTTTAGCGTAATCAACCAGCTTCGTAATTTCTTCAGGCGACAAAGCCCCTCTGTTTAACCCGATCGTCGGATACTGAGGAAACTTGATCATATCCTCCAAATAGGGCATGTATACATTCATCTTGTATCTTGAAATCTCACGAATTATCTTCTCGAAGTTAGCGAGAGTCGATACCTGTCCCCGACTTATATCGTCGCTTATTCCTCTTACTTTCATGTCCGGCCAGTCGGTTATAGATAGAACCGGCAAATTGCCGGAAGAAGTTTTATCCAGCAGCTGAAGCAGGCTCATCGCGCCGTAGAAAACGCCCCTTGCTGACGGTGATTCTATTCTTATCCCTTTTTTACTAATGCTAAATAAGTAACCTTGATCTCGTACGCTCTCAGGAACATCTTTGAATTCTTCGGAAGAAATAACTGTTAATTTTATGTAAGAATCTTTATCCGCCTGCGCGATGCTTACTGTCGCTTTTAAATTCTTTACGAGCGATTCTTTTATTAAACCTGCGGTGAACCTCAACTCTGAGTTGTTAACGCCAATAGTTATTTCTTTGGGAAGAATAATGTTCCCTTTCCCGTATTTTACCGATTGAGGGACGGGAATGATCGGGAGTTTTTCCGATTGAGAGTATGCTGTTTTCATAATAAAGAGTGAAAGGATAATGATTAGAAATAATTTCATTTAAATTTTCCTGACGGGAATATTTGTGTTAAGGTTTAGAAATTAGTAATTGCCGTTACTAATATATTAAAACTTGATTACTCATGCGGAATAAATTTTTAACGGTTCTCCTGAAAATAAACGTTGAAATCGGATATAAAAATTATTGAACAAAGTTTCGGGCGGTAGTTGGAGTTTAAAAGCGGCCGTCTACTGCTGTTCCGCACTTAGGACACATCCCGTGTTCAATTTTATTGGCAAGCACCGAATGCCAGTCCCTTTTTATTAGTGCCGTGCCGCATTCCGGACAATAAGTTGTCTGCCCCTCGAGATCGTGAATATTGCCTACGTAACAGTACTTAATGCCTTCAGATAAAGCAATTTTTCTGGCCCCGTTCAATGTTCTTGCAGGCGTTACTTCCTTTTCAGTCATTTTAAAATCTGGATGAAATGCCGTAAAGTGAAGAGGAACCGAGTCGCCCAGATTTTCAAGTATCCAATCGCATTCCCGCTTTATCTGTTCTGCAGAATCGTTTTCATTAGGGATGAGAAGAGTTGTTATTTCGAGCCAGATATCTGTTTCATTCTTTAACCAGATCAAAGTATCTAGTACGTCGTTTAAATGGGAGAAAGTAAGCTTATAATAAAAACGATCGGTGAAAGCTTTCAGGTCTACGTTTGCCGCGTCAATATATTTGTATACGTCTTTGCGCGCTTGTTTGTCTATGTATCCCGCCGTTACCATCACCGACTTTATTCCTTCTTCCCTGGCGATCTCTGAAATATCGATCACGTATTCGCCGAATATTGTCGGATCGTTGTAAGTGTATGCGATGGAAGGAGCGCCGTATTTTTTTGCTATCGCAACTACATCTTCCGGTGAAGCTTTAAGCGAGTTGAAATCGTCTAATTTAGCTTTGCTTATAGACCAGTTTTGGCAGAACCTGCATCCGAGATTGCATCCGGCAGTACCGAAACTCAATACGGAGGTTCCGGGCAGAAAATGATTCAACGGCTTCTTCTCTATCGGATCCAACGCGAAGCCGGTAGGTCTGCCGTATCCGGTTGTGTAAAGTTTCCCTCCGTGATTCTGCCTTATGAAACAAAATCCCGGCTGGCCTTCTCCAATCTTACAGTAGCGGGGACAAAGGGTACATAGCAGCTTGCCTTTTTCTGCTGGCTCCCACCATTTTGCATGCTTCATCGAATCGGATTCCATGATCACTCCGTATCATTTGACTCTATTAAAGTTTTTTCCTCAGTTCATTCTTAACGCGCATACTGTAAGTTAAAATATTTTTAGCAAAATATAATTTAATTTATCAGATTGTCTCAAACCTCAGCCAGTTCGCGCGGCTTTTTTCCGAGTAAGGAGCGCCAGCGGCAAAGAGCACTATATCGCCCTCTTTAACGAGTCCGGCCTCTAGTATTAGTTTCTTTGCCTTGTCTATCGCAAGATGTTCTTTGTCTATGTCTTCCATAAAAAGGGAATTAACGCCCCACCTCAAACAAAGGTTATTCATAGTATCGAAGCTGTTGGATATCGCGATGATCCTAGATTTAGGCCTGTACTTTGAAAGGTTTTTCGCCGTTCTGCCCTGGTAGGTAAACACCACAATCGCGGCGGCGTTCACCTGGCGCGTCATCGCAGAGATTGCTCTTCCCACCGAATCGAAAAGATTTTCATCGAGCTTCTTGGGAATAACATATTCCATATCTCGGAGCGGGGGAAGGTATTCTTCGGCGCTTATTAAAATATCATTCATTATTTTTACAGTCCTTACCGGGAATTTACCCACCGAAGTTTCACCGCTGAGCATAACTGTGTCGGAGCCGTCAAGCACAGCGTTGGCAACATCGGAAGCCTCAGCCCTTGTCGGTATCGGATTGTGAATCATCGAATCGAGCATCTGTGTAGCGGTTATTACCAGTTTGCCTACCGCGTTGCACTTCTTTATTATTTTTTTCTGAATGATGGGAACTTCCTGCGGCGGCAGCTCCACGCCGAGATCGCCGCGCGCCACCATTATGCCGTCTGCCGCGTCGAGTATCTCGTCGAAGTTGTCCACGCCTTCTTTCTTTTCTATCTTCGCGATGATAGGCTTGACAATGTTCCTTTCCTTGAGCCATTCTTTCAGATGTATTATGTCTTCTGCTTTTCTTACAAATGAAAGCGCGATGTAATCGATTCGATGATGAAGCGCGAATTCTAAATCGCGGAAATCTTTTTCCGTTACCGACGGCGTGGACAACGGCATTCCTGGGAGGTTCATTCCTTTTTTAGGACGAAGCGTTCCGCCATTTTCCACTTCGCATATGACCGATTTCTTTTTCTTCTCGACTATCCTTAAGCGCAGTAGTCCGTCATCAATTAATACCGGATCGCCCACGCGCGCATCCGAAGGGAGTGATTTATAAGATGTCGATATTAATTCTTTTGTCCCTTTTACCTCATCTACCGTTATCTCTATCCTATCCCCGTTTTCAATTTCTATTTCCGGAGCACTCAGTTCGCCTACTCTAATCTTAGGGCCCTGCAGATCCATGAGAATAGATAATGGCGTATTCTCTTCTCTGCATGCCTCGTCAATTTCATCAAATAATTTTGAAAATCCTGAATAGTCCACGTGTGAGAAATTTAGTCTGACCCCGTCCATCCCGGCATTAATTAATTCCTTTATCTTTTCCGCCGAACTCGTTGCCGGTCCTAGCGTGCAGAGTATTTTCGTTTTTGCAAAATACTCGGGTAATCTTAAATTCATTTTTTCTTCTTTTTCTTAACTGCTGTTTGATTGTTATTCCCGTTATTTATCTTACTTGCCCTCGATTTTGCGTAAAGGTCTTTTATTTTCCTTTCAACAAGATCGAAAACACTATTCTGTTCATAGTTGCCGTCCGCTCCCCTTACTCCGGCTTTAACTCCGGTTAGTATCTGAATTCCTTCCTCTACTCTTTTAATTGCGTAGATGTGAAATTCACCTTTTACTATTGTTTCTACTATGTCTTCCCGAAGCATAAGCTCCTGTACGTTTTGGACCGGAATTATTACTCCCTGCTTTTTCGTCAGCCCGCGCTCGCGGCAGACATCGAAAAATCCCTCTATCTTCTCATTTACTCCGCCTATCGGCTGTACATCGCCTTTTTGGTTTAAAGATCCGGTAACTGCAATCGACTGCTTTAACGGAAGTCCGGATAATGTTGACAGCAGCGCGAATATCTCTGCGCATGAAGCGCTGTCGCCGTCAACCGTTCCGTACGACTGCTCAAATACGAGATTTGCGTTGAAGGAAAGCGGCAGGTTCTGACCGAAGGTTTCCCTGAAATATCCTGAAATAATAAGCACACCCTTGTTATAATGCCTTCCGCTCATTCCTGCTTCGCGCTCAACGTTAATTATACTTCCGCTTCCGAGCGAAACAGTCGCGGTAATCCTTGTCGGCCTGCCGAACGAATAGAAATCCGCATCGTAAACAGCAAGCCCGTTTATCTGGCCTATCCTTTCGCCGTCCGTATCGATCAGCAGAGTTTCGCGTTTTATCATATCGTCTATCTTAGACTCCATAAGTCCGTGCCGCTCTTTACCGAGATTGTAAGCTTTGATTATATGATCGGCGGTAACGATGTCGAAACCGTCGTCCTTCGCCCAAAAATTAGCTTCTCGCGCCAGGTCTGCAATCACGGAAAATCGCGTAGTTAATTTATTCTTGTTTCCCGCGTATCGCGCGCCGAGTTCTACAAGGTAAGCAATCGCCATCTTATCGAACTCGAGCAGTTCTTCTTCTTTAATTAATTTTTTTATTACTCTAGCGTACTGCACAAGGACTTCATCGCTTCGGTTAATCTCATAATCAAAATCGGCTTTTACTTTAAATATCTTTTTGAAGTCGTCTTCGTAAGCCGCGAGCATTGAGTAGATATAATCGTTGCCTATAAGTATTACTTTTGTATCGATCTCTATCGGCTCCGGTTTCAAAGTTGTGGGGGAGAGCATAAGCATTGTATGCGAGTCCTGTATTTCAAGTTTTCTGTATGTCAGTACTCGCTTTAAAGTCCTCCACACACCCGGTTCTTCGAATAGATGTTTAACGTTAAGCACAAGGTAGCCGCCGCTTGCCCTGAGAAGAGAGCCGGCTTTTACTTTTGTGAAATCGCTGTACCATCCTCCGCGACCGTCGTTGATCTTCTCAATCGTGCCGAAAAGATTAACGTAAGTGGGCGAAGTCTCTATTATAACCGGGCAGCTTTTTGTTTCGCTGTTGTCTAGTATAATGTTTATTTCGTATTCCTTAAAGTAATCGATGAGAAAGCCTTCCGGAGAAGTATCGCCTTCCGGTTTTACTCCTTTGAATATTTGGATATTGTCCAGAATGTTTTCTTCCACTTCGTCTATGTATTCTTCCACATCAGGCATATCGTATTTTTCCCTCAGGTTTTCGATGATGCCTTTTACCACTACTTCAGCCGCCTCACGCTCTAGCTTGTTTAGTTTGTCCTGAAATTCCTGGCTGAGCTTCAGCCCTTTTTTAAATACGTTATGAAGATCCTGCTGGTGCTCATTGTATTTTTTTATTATTTCTTTGGCGTTATCTTCAGTCAGCTTTCCCTGTTTTACAAGTTCTTCAAGCTGATAAACCGGTACGGCCTTTTCGTCAACAACAGGAAATATTTCCGGCCTGGCTACTTCTCCTACTTTCACCTGTCCGAGCGAAAAATTTTCCTCTTTCAGCTTTTCCTCGAAAGCCGCAAGCAGCGCCTGCTCTTTATCGTTGTAATGACCGACTATCCTTTTTTTCCGGTTTACGTACGACTCGCTTTCAAGCGCCTGAGGAATTTTCTTCTTTAATACTTCTATTGCTGATGATAAATCCTGTTTAAACAACTTCGCTTTTCCGATGCCGAACTTAAGCAGCTTCGGCCGGTCGCTGTCTTTAAAGTTGTTTACGTATGCGTAATCGAAAAGAGGCGGGCAGTTTGCGCTTATTGTTTCGAGCATCTGCTTTACAGTTGTGGCCTTGCCTGTGCCTGAAAGCCCGGCAATAAAAATATTATAACCCGGACTCCTTAAATCAACTCCCAGCTTTATCGCCTTAAGAGCGCGCTCTTGTCCTAATATTCCTTCAATGGGTTCGATGTCTGTGGTTGAATCAAATGCAAACACATCAGGGTTGCATCGCCATCTTAAATCCTCTGGTTTAAGTTCTTTCGGTCTGGGAGCTTTTGGGTATGCCATAGTCCGCCTGTTTTTTGTTAGAAATAGAGAGTTGAAGTTTTCTAAATGACCTATTTTTCCTTAATTTCCATCTCAAAATCTAATTATTCTAGCTTAGAATATCAAAGAAACCGATAAGAGAGTTATTTTAGGACACTTACTTTTTTTAACTTGTAAAGTTATAACTTAAGTTTCGCAAGAAGTCTTTTTTCACATTCAATTTGAAGCGGAATAATGGAGTATTGGAATAATGTATGAAAATTTTTATTCCGTCACTCCAATTTTCCGACATCACAGAGAAATCGATATATTGTGCAACCTCCTGTTATTATCGGCTACGAGGAGTTATTTTGAAATTCATATTTTATTCTTGAGAAATTTCGGGAAATATCATGGACATACAATCGGCAAGAGAAGCATTCAGATATCTTAAAAGCGGAAAGATTTATTTCAATCACGCGTCAACCGGGCCTTTGTGCGATCCGGTTTTGGAAAACATAAATAAAGTTCTTTTCGAGAAGAGCGAAACAAATATAGACGAATTCCTAGGACTTCAGGCGGTAATAAAAGAAACCAAATCGGATCTTTCCGAACTTATAAATACAACACCCGACAGAATCGCTTTCGTTGATAACACTACCAACGGAATAAATATTGTAGCTCAGGGTATTAAATGGAAAAAAGGCGACCGCGTTCTTCTTAACGACCTTGAATTCCCGGCGAACGTTTATCCTTTTCTTAATCTGGAAAAAGCAGGCGTTCAAATAGATTTTGTAAAATCCCGCGATGGAATAGTAACCGCTGACGATGTTATTGAGATGATAAAACCCGAAACGAGGCTGGTCTCCATCAGCCAGGTGCAGTTCTTAACCGGCTACCGCGCGGATCTCGAGAAGATCGGCGCTTACTGCGGCCAGAAGGGAATAATATTTTCCGTCGACGCTATTCAGGGGCTGGGCGCTGTAAGGCTTGACGTTAGTAAATGTAATATTGATTTCCTCTCGGCCGGCTCGCAGAAATGGCTGCTCGGTCTGCAGGGTTTGGGATTTGTCTTCGTTTCAAAGCAGCTTCAGCAGCAGCTTGAACCGAAGTACATTGGCTGGCTTTCTGTAGACGACGCCTGGAACCTGCTTCATTACGATCTCAAGCTAAAAGAAACCGCTGACTGTTTTCAGGGCGGTACCCTCAATTCCATCGGCATCTACGCGCTTAACGCTTCGTTAAAATTCTTTAAGAGCTTCGGATTCGACGAGATAGAAAATAGCGTTTTAGGAAACGCTTCATATTTAATGAGCGAGCTTAAGAAGATCGGTCTTCAGCCTGTTCTCGACGGGCAGGGAAAGAATAACCATGCCGGCATTGTGAGCTTCAAGCACCAATCGTCGCAGAAAATTTTTGAGAAGCTGTCTAAAAATAACGTTCACTGCGCGGTTAGGGAAGGTATGGTCCGGCTGTCTCCGCATTTCTATAACATTAACGAGGAGACCGACCGCATCATAGAATTGCTGAAAGGTTTTTAAATTTCTGCCGTCTTTAAATAATTCTTCTGGCTTCTCAGCGCGAACGAATTTCCTTCTATCGCTCTCGATACCGCGAGTATTCCGTTAAGATGGTCATACTCATGCTGAAGCAGCTCGCTTAATCCGTCTTCAAGCCAAAGCGACTGTTCGTTCCACTGAAGATCCCGGAAAGTTATTCTGCACGATTTGTGCCTCCTTACTTTTACAAGCAGATCGGGGAAGCTCATGCAGTCGTCCCACAGCTCTATCAATTCGCCGCTCAAGTTATCTATAACCGGATTTATGATGGTTACCGGCTTATCTATGTTCATATAGATGAGCCGCTTCATAACTCCGATCTGCGGCGCGGCTATTGCTCTGCCGGCGTTGTACTTCAGCCTGAAATCCGTCATTGTGTCGTGAAGATCTTTAACCCAGCTTTTTACTTGAGTAAGTTCGTTTTCCTGTACTGAATTGCATACTTCGTAAAGCGCCGGGTTGCCGAGCAGTAATATTTCTTTTACAGCCATATTTTTGCTTATAATCGATTTTTAAATTTCATCAGCATTAAAAATTTTGGTGAAATTTAAAGAATAATTTATAAATTAGACACAATTAATTGCATCGATTTACCGTCCTAATGATTTTGATTATTATTAATGAGGGAATATCATATGAAGAACTCGATAACAAGATGCGGCATGTTTGCGCTTTTCGTCTTTGTCCCGTTGATTATTTCGTCAAGCTCATTCGCCCAGCAGAATAAAAAAATACAGCAGAATTCCAGTAAAGTCCCCGACTGGAATAAGAAAGTCAGGGTAAGTCCTAAAGCGGAAGTTGAGCAGACTATCGGTCTGACCGATGTTACTGTATCTTACAGCAGGCCGGGAGTAAAAGGAAGAAAAATCTGGGGCGGGCTTGTTCCGTATGATAAAGTATGGCGTGCGGGCGCAAACGAAGCGACTAAAATTACATTCGCCGCCGATGTTACTGTGAACGGGAAAAAGCTGAAAGCCGGATCATATTCTTTCTTTATTATTCCGAAGCAGAGCGGCCCCTGGACAGTTATTTTCAACAAAGTCGCCGATCAGTGGGGCGCGTTCGAGTATAATGAATCTATGGATGCTTTAAGATTAAATATTACTCCTGTATCCTCGCCTTTTAAGGAATGGCTTGAATATACTTTTACCGATTCAAAAGTTGAGGCTAAAGGAAAAAACTCAGCTGTGCTGAACTTAGTTTGGGAAAAGATGCGAGTTCCTGTTAATATAGCGACTACTGTTGATTAATATTGATAAGTCAATGGGTTCCCAAAGGCGTGCCGTTGGTGCGCCTTTTTCTTATCCTTACGATTTATTTTTTATAAGATGCTTAGTGAATCCCAGTCGTATTAATTCTTCATAAGCTGCAACAACTTTTTCAGGCACTTCCTGATAAATCTGATATCCGAGCGAGGGGTATTCGATTATCCGCTGAAGATCGCCTACCATTATATTTATTACTTTGTCTAAAGAAATTTCTGCGTCCGGATATTCTTCAAAAGATATCTTGGGCGATGTTACTATTATTTCCGATTTATTTCCCGGCCACTGCCTCATAAAAGTCGCGTAGGTTCTTCGTTCCATATAAGGCTTTTGAACAAGAATCATTCTTCCGGGCAGAATGTTCTTAGCTTTAAGCAGCTCAAAACCGAAGCGGATGTTCTCGCCGGTGTTTGTCGACTTATTTTCTATTAATATTTTTTCCTCAGGCACACCCCTTGAAATTGCTATCTTTGCGAATTTATCGGCCTCAGATTCTGTCCATATTTCTCTCGTAAGATTTCCTAGTCCGCCCGAAAACAAAATAAGCGGTGCCCAGCCTTCAAGAAAGAGCTGCGCGCCTCTTTCGGCTACGCGAAGATCGTGGCTGCCGAGAACAAAGATGCAGTCGGACTTCTCCACAGTATGATTGAGTCTGTGGTAATCCCAGATAATTTTTGCTGCTCTAATCGCGTAGGTATTTATCATCTTTAGTTTTTGTTGTCTTCGGCATAATAGTCATTCTGTTATGCTGTGCCGTTACTATTATGGATCCCTGTCTGCCGGCAGGCTATACAAGGATTTTAATACGGTGAAAGAATATTGCCGCAATCCTACATCCGGAAATATCTTCGCTCTTTTATAGAGAGAGGATAATTAGCAGTAATTCATGATTATAGGACCATTGTAGTTGGTCAATAATTGTAGCAAGGGCGTTTATAAATCTAACAGACCCTAGTAGAGGGTCCATTATTGTATAAT
>JBJKTB010000017.1:0-7076 GCA_046703345.1 Ignavibacteriaceae bacterium | reverse complement strand
AGAGCGTTCCCTTCGTAGCTTTTTTCAGAAAATCGCTTACGGTAATGTTGCGCAGAGTTCTCCAGTTTTCTGTAAGCGTCAAGTTGAAGCCTTGACTGTTCTTCACATTGCCGGCCGATTTCAGCGTATCAAGTCCTATGTCTATTCCGACAGAGGCATAAGCCGATTTTCTGTCGGTTATTTCGGGCTTATCGGGATTATTTTTATAAATTCCGATCCTTTCCTTTACAAAAGTATCGAACAGATTTGTTGACGACGCGTATTCCCTAAGATTGTTATTATACATGAATACGTCGGCTTTACCGTTAATCGGCGATCTTTTGGTGCTTTTTATTTCGGTCTTAATTCTGTCGGGCGATATCTCTTTTATGCTCTGGGTAAATTCTATCTTCGGTTCCGATAAACCGGTGAACGATTTAAATACTCTGTAGACCGATGTATCGTTAACCGCGTACAGCGACAGCCGCTGAAGATGAAGTATTCCCTTTGAGGTAAAGTTTTCAGTAACGCTAATTAATTTCCCGCTGCCGAAACTGATTACTGTGTCGTTTACGTATCCGTTAAGAGATTTGTCGATAATATAAGGCTTCATTAATGTATCGTAAACCGCAAAGCGATTGTAGAAGGGATTCGGATAAGTTAGAAGAACGAGATATAACTTTTTACCACGGGACGCATAAGTGCTGTCGACGCTTAATTTATTGAAATCGGAATTGGCGGGCAGCTTTAAATCTACGAGATTTCCCAGCCTTAAATCCGCTGCTGTATCTCCGCTTACCGCCTTAATAATGTAGCCCCTGAGGCTGCTTGAATTGACCGAAAATTCATTGCCGGACCCGCTGTTGAAAAGGCATCCGGTAAGGAAAGTTGCGCATATGAGCAATATGGAAATTAAGGTTTTCTTCATATAAAATTTTCAAACGATAATTTAATAAAAATTACTGATTATTCTTAAAAATAATGCGCTCAATTTTTGCTGTGTGAGATGATATTCGAAATAGATTTAGTCGGTTTGAAAACTAAGTCCGAATAGTAAGGCCGAAGCGCGGGGTTATATCTGCTTTGTAAAAGCGTAACGCGCGCCGGACTTCTATTTTGAAACTACCGCAAATGAACCGAATACTGCCGGCTGAAGATCAAACTTACCCGGCGGAGGAAGGACGTGATAGATAAAATCGTGTACGGATCCTTTTATCTGCCTGCTTAATATTTTAGACGGAGCGCCTATCGGCAGCCCCTGGTGATATACGTTGTCTTTGCCGATAAGAAACTTAGGCTCATCATACAGAAAATATCTGCCTGAATAAAGCCGCTGATAAATTTTTCTGACTAAGTGTGTCAGTTCCCCGAATCCGGGTTTTAAGTATACTTCAGCGCTGTCGGCAAACTTAACTTGAATAATGCTTTTTCCCGAATGAACCAGAACCGGAGTCCCCGGTTCCACCGATGAGTAAAGCTCTTTTGCCGTCTTCCTTGAAATTCTAATGCAGCCGTGCGAGCTTTTCTTCTTTCCGAGATAGACGTAATATCCGCTTGTAGCCAGTGCGTGAAATCCGATTCCGAAATTAAAGCCCATCCAGTTAAGCATCAGCGTGCTGTCGAACTGACGAGAATACCATTTCGGCAGTTTAGCCTGAATTACAAACAGCCCTTCTTTAGTCTTAACTCCGTCTTCCAGTTTATCCGTCCCGCTGGATATTCCGAAAACTTTTACCTCGCCGTTTCTTGAATGAAGATATCCTTTCTGCGTAGCAAGATTAATCTCGAGGTAATTATTTTTCTGAGTGAATACGCTGAATTTTAAATTTGTATAATAATCCGCGCGGGCGCCGGAAATATCAATATATTCGGAATCGGCCGGCTGCCCGAACAAGTTGATCATGCCCGCGAAAAATATAAACGCGCCTAAAGCCGCTTTACGCTTCATGCAGCATTTCCCCCTTTGCGAAATGAGTAATTACTAATTCTGCTTTCTGCTTGCCTATAATTTTAGCCAGACTTTCTGCGGAAGCGGCCTTCACGGCTTCCAGGCTCCCGAGCTCTTTAAGAAGTTTCTGCGCAGTCGCAGCTCCTATGCCTTCAATATCGGTAAGCTCTGTCTTAATTGTCCTTCTGCTTCTGCGGCTGCGGTGAAACGTGATTGCGAAGCGGTGAGCCTCGTCCCGTACCTGCTGAAGCAGCTTGAGTCCGCTCGAAGTTTTAGGGATCGAAGCCGCGTCCGATTCTCCCGGGAAAAATACTTCCTCAAGTCTTTTAGCGAGTCCGATAATATTATACTTGGTAAATCCCAAATCGTCTAAAATTTCAACGGCGCTGGAAAGCTGGCCCTTTCCGCCGTCAACCATAATTAATTCGGGGAGAGGAGTGTTTTCCTCTTTCAGCTTGGAATATCTTCTTCCTATTACTTCGCGCATGCTTGAGAAATCATCCGGCCCCTCAACGCTTTTGATGATGAATTTTCTGTAAAGGCTTTTCTTAGGTTTCCCCTCCACAAACACGACCATGCTCGCTACTGTATCGGTGCCCTGCAGATTTGATATGTCGAAGCATTCTATTTTTCTCGGAAGAGCGTTTAATCTTAAATCTCTTTGAAGCGCGGACAGAGCGTAAGGCACCTGCCCTTCTTTCTTCATCTTTTGAAGCTGAATTTCTTTGAGCTGAAGATAAGCGTTTTCCTTGCACATCTTCACTAGAGAACTTAGGCTTCCGCGTTTAGGCGCGAGCAGTTTTACTTTTCTGCCGGCTCTCTGCGAAAGCCACCCGCTTAAGGTTTCCGCGTCTGAAGGCTCGGTCTCAATCACTATCTCAGAAGGAATTTCCACGAACTCAGTGTAATAAAATTTTATCGCCGCCGAATAAATATCGGGCAATTCCTCGCCTTCCTCAATTCCGAGCTTAAGCTGTTTCTTACCCACGAGTTTTCCGCTGCGTACATTAAGTACTGAGCATGCCGAATCTTTTCCTTCAGACGCAACAGAAATTATATCTCGGTCCTGAAAATCTTCGCTTACAACTTTCTGTTTTGATGAAATAACCTCGAGCTGATTAATCTTATCTCTAATTTCGGCCGCATGCTCAAACTCCAGCGAGTTTACTGCATCGGCCATTTTTGTTTTTAAATCCTTAATGAGTTCGTCTGTTCTGCCTCTCAATACTCTTACTACTTCATTTACCATTTCGTTGTATGCAGCTTCGCTTATAAGTCCTTCGCCCGGTCCGTCGCATTTTTTTATATGATAATCGAGTCAAACTTTGAACTTTTTCTTATCAATGCTTTCCTGATCTATATTCAATTTGCAGCTTCTTATTTTGAAGACCTGGTTAATCATCCTCAGGGAAGACTTCATGTTTTTAACGTCGGTGTAAGGCCCGAAATATCTTGAGCCGTCCTTAATCACCCGCCGCGTCGGATAAATGCGCGGGTACGGTTCTTTCGTTACCTTAATGAACGGATATGATTTATCGTCTTTAAGGTTTACGTTATAGCGGGGCTTAAGGTCTTTAATAAGATTATTTTCCAGTACAAGCGCTTCGATCTCGTTGTCGGTTACAATAAGCTGGAGATCGCTGATTTTATTAACCAAAGCGATAGTTTTAGGCGAAGTAATCCCGTTGTGGAAATAGCTTTTTACGCGGTTCTTCAGGTTGATCGCCTTGCCTACGTAAATTACTTTTCCTTTATCGTTAAGGAACTGGTATATCCCGGGCTTATCGGGAAGGTTCTTAAGTTTTGATTCCAAGTTAGTGTTCATAACCGTATATCTTACCGGATTAGAGCGAAATTGTTTCGTCCGCGATCGTTTTACTTTTGAAATTTAAAACAAATTATTCGAAACTTAAAAGGAAACGCATTAAAAACGGCACACTCTGGCGATTCAGGAGAGTATCTGGTTTTTAGCGATCACCACTATTCCGCTTTCGGTAACGGTAAATTTCTTCTTGTCGCCTTCAAGGTCGAACCCGATCTCGTAGCCTTCAGGAACCACAACGTTTTTATCTATAATAGCTCTTCTTATTCTCGCGTGCCTTCCGATATTACAGTTGTTCATAATTATGGAATCGGTAATGTAGGAAAAGCTGTTTACTCTAACGTTCGGCCCAAGAAGCGATCTTTCCACGAGTCCGCCCGAGACGATTGACCCGTCGCAGATAAGAGAGTTTAACGTACGGCCCACGCGCTCACCTTCGTGTGAAACGGTTTTTGCCGGGGGAAACTGGTACTGGTAGGTTCTCATCGGCCAGTTGTGATCGTAAAAATTAAATTCGGGAATAACGCTGATCAAGTCCATGCTGGCTTCATAATAGCTGTCTATCGTTCCTATGTCTTTCCAGTAAGGCTTTGTCTTTTTGTTCTCATCGAAAAATTGATATGCGTAAACGCTGCGGTGAGATTTTACCATGTAGGGAAGAACATCCTTGCCGAAGTCGTGCGCTTTTAATTTTTTAGATTCCATCTCAAGCAATACTTCTCTTAAACTGCTGGCGTTAAAAACGTAGATACCCATGTTCACAAAGCTGTGTCCCGGTTTGTCAGGAATCTCGGGCGGATTGGCCGGTTTCTCGATGAATGAAGTAATCGAATGATTTTCATCAACACCTACTATTCCGAACCTGCTTGCTTCTTCTTTAGGCACTTCTATACACGCCATCGATAATTCCGCTTTCATGTCTACATGGAACTGAAGCATTTTAAGGTAATCCATTTTGTAGATATGATCGCCGCTGAGCACAAGCACCCAGTTTATGTTTTTGCCTGGACTGAAAAGGTTGAGGTTTTGGTAAATGGCGTTCGCCGTGCCGAGATACCAGTCGTTGTTTAATTTTCGCTGCGGAGGGACTGAGAAGATAAATTCGCCGAGCTCCGGATTGAAAATGCTCCATGCTTCGTGAAGATGCTGAACAAGCGAGTCCGATTTGTACTGCGTAAGAACGTATACCTTCCTGAGTCCGGAATTTAAACAATTTGAAAGCGCAAAGTCGATTATTCTGTACTTCCCGCCGAAAGGAACCGATGGTTTGCTTCGAAACGCCGTAAGCGGATGAAGCCTTTCTCCCTGGCCTCCGGCCAAGAGCATTGTAAGAGTTTCCCTGAGGATGGATGAACCGGGAAATGTCATAATCCCTCCTTAATAATTTTTATCGGAAATCGCCGGCGGTTATGTTACTTAATTTGCGTAACTTTGACTAAATATATAGAATTATGATTTGTTTGGCAATCGTAGAAATGATTAATTTAATGTTAATATTTTACTTTGTGTTTCAGATTAAAAAACTAACAACCGGCTAAATGCGGAATCAACTATTTAATTATAATTTTAGAACTTTTATTCCGTCTGAAACCGGGAAATATAATTTATTATTAATCATAGCAGTTTTATCCGCGTTTTCCTTAACCGGCTGGAGAACTGATCAAAGTTATTTTCGCACGGAATATTTTACGGCAGAGAGATTCCAGTCAGAATTAACCATGTCACCATCGGAAGAAAATGTACCTGCGGATTATATTTCATCCGGCCAGTACAAAATCAATGTGCTTCATTACTATCTTAATTTCGATCTCTATCCTAAAGAAAAAATATTAAGGGGAGATGCGTTAATCAAAGGAATCCTTCTGGATAAACAGCTAAAAAATCTTGATCTTAATTTTTACGATAATTTGAAGATAGACAGCATTTCTCTGAACGGCATATCATCGGCTTATGCAAGAAAAGATAAAAGGCTTTCCCTACCGCTCAGCGGATCCGAACCCGATACTTTCACCGTAAGAGTGAAGTATGAAGGCACACCTAAAAAACTAGGTCTGTACGGATTTGTCTTCGGACAGATTAACGGTAAATCGTGCGTTTATAATTTAAGCGAGCCTAATTACGCCTCGTCCTGGTTTCCCTGCAACGATATGCCTTCCGATAAGGCGCTGCTTGATATAAATATTACAAACGACTCTTCGCAGGTTTCGGCTTCCAACGGAATACTTACCGGTATTACAAATGAAGGTTCGAGAAGAACGTATCACTGGAAAACTATTTATCCTATTTCAACTTATCTTGTGTGCCTTTATTCTTCCGATTATGTCAATTTCTCTCAGCAGTATGTTTCTCTCGATAAATCGGATACTATGTCGATAGAGTACTACGCTTTTCCTAACCAGCTTAAAAACGCCGAGACGGATTTTTCGGTTCATCCTGATATGATAAGATTCTTCGCGAAGACTTTCGGCGAATATCCTTTCATTAAAGAGAAGTACGGGGTAGCGGAATTTCTTTGGCAGTTCGGAGCGATGGAAACTCAAACATTAACCGGAATCGGATCAAATTTCGTCGGAGGAGAGAAGTTATTTACGAACGTCTACGCGCACGAGCTGGCGCATCAGTGGTTCGGCGACGCGGTCGGATTGAAATCATGGAAAGACATCTGGCTTAACGAAGGATTCGCTACTTATTCGGAAGCATTATACGCAGAGCATCTCGGGGGACCCGGCGCTCTTCAATCCAGTATGATGAGCAAAATGACAGGCGATTTCGACGGTACTGTATACAACCCGGTTGATCTTTTCAGCAACACTGTTTACAATAAAGGCGCCTGGGTGCTTCATATGCTCAGGCGTCAGCTTGGTGATTCGCTGTTCTTTAAATGTCTAAGAACTTACTTTAATAAGTTCGAATACAAAAACGCTTCCACCGCAGATTTTGAAAAAGTATGCGGGGAGGTTTCTCATCAGAATCTTGAATGGTTTTTCGAACAGTGGGTTTTTAAAGGAACCGGCATTCCGGTGCTTAAGTTTAACTGGAGTGAAGAAAAATCGGGCACCGGATATAAAGTAAATATTACGGTTGATCAAACTCAGAGCGGATTTCCCGATTACAGATTTCCGCTGGACTTCAAAATTATCTATAAGGACGGAAGCAGTTCAAAAGAGACTATCAGCGTAATGGACCGCAAGCAGAGCGCCGAATTTATTACCGCAAAACAACCTTCACGGCTTGAACCGGTTCCGGATAACTGGCTTCTGGCGAGAATATTGCCTGACAACAGAGTGAGCGAGTGATTTAATCTGTTTCATTTAAGCGTATCATTAT
>JBJKTB010000016.1:0-3450 GCA_046703345.1 Ignavibacteriaceae bacterium | reverse complement strand
GATTTGCTGCCGTCGCGCCTGTACGAGTGAAGGAAGCTGCTCATCTCATAAGTACACAGCGCAGACATCTGAATTCTCGTTTTTTTCACCCCAAAGTTACGCAAAATATCGTAATTAACCTGTGATACGTTAAGTAAATATTTTTCGCCGAAGGGGATAAAATATTTCTTCTCAAACATTTCCGCAACCTCCCGGCCTACTTCATAGCTTTGAGGACAAATAGCCGGCCCTATGTAAGCGGTAATGTTTTCCGCTGATGTTCCGAAATCTTCCTCCATTCTCTTAAGGGCCTTAAGAAGAATTTTTTTGCTTGTACCCCGCCATCCCGAATGCACCGCGGCAATAACTTTATGCTTACTGTCGTATACGAATATCGCCGCGCAGTCCGCGCTGCTGATACCAAGCCCAAGGTTCTTTTTATCTGTAATCATGGCATCGCTTTCGCCGCAGTTTCCGCCTTCGGTCACATAAGTAACGGTATCTCCGTGTACCTGTTTTTGAAGAGCGATGTTTTCAGTTTTCAAACCGAGTGAATTGAAATACAGATCCCGGTTTTCATCCACAACTTTCTTTTTATCTCCGACCGAATTTGAGACATTGAAAAAGTACGGGGCTTTGCGTCCGCCGCCTACTTTTGTACTGAAACCAAAAATGATTTCGGGGTATTTATTAAAAATGTGGGATTTTAAGATGAGCATTAACTTAAACCCGCTTTTTGTGAATGAAAAATGTTCCCGACATAATTTAATGAAAATTTTTGAAGGATATTCGGAAAAATCGAGCTCTATTGGGGCCGATTAGTTCAATTGAGACTATACGGCGTAAATGTTATATTGGCACACTAATTCAAAAAATAATTGGCGGTAAAATTGAGAATTTTAGTTTCTAATGACGACGGGATAGATTCAGATGGTATATTTGCTCTCGTACAATCTTTAAAGGAAATCGGCGAAGTTACAGTAGTAGCTCCGCACAAGGAACAAAGCGCTGTAGGACATGCCATCACCATGCAGATTCCGCTTAGTGTTACGGAAACTTATAAGAACGGCGAGTTTTTCGGCTACGCGGTCAGCGGAACTCCGGCCGACTGCGTAAAAATAGGCATCAGAAACATAATGAAATCTCCTCCCGATCTCGTTGTTTCGGGAATTAACCACGGCTCCAATACCGCAATAAATATTATTTACTCGGGAACTGTTTCTGCAGCCAGGGAAGCGGCAATCATGGACGTCCCGTCGATTGCTATTTCCGTTACAAGTCATGATGTTTCCGATTTCACCGCCGCCGCCAAAATAGCACGACTCATCGCATTAGAGACGGCCGGAAAGGATTTGCCGAAAGGTACGCTTCTTAATGTGAATGTACCGAACGTTCCCGAAGACCAAATTGCCGGACTCATGTTAACGAAACAGGGAAAGTCGAAGTGGGACGACATCTACGAGCAAAGGACCGATCCTTACGGTAAAGATTATTACTGGCTGACAGGTACGCTTATGGACGCCGATACGGATATTGAAACGGATCAGGTGGCCATTAAAAGAAATTACGTATCTGTATCCCCCATTCATTTTGATCTGACTGATTATGAAACTTACGACAAAATGAAAACATGGAACTTGGAAGGTTTATTAAATGGCAAAAAAAATTGAGATATATCAGATAGACGCGTTCTCCGAACGCGCTTGTGAAGGAAATCCGGCCGGGGTAACTTTCGGCGACGGTCTTGATTCAACTGAAATGCAGCTCATCGCAAGAGAAATGAATCTTGCCGAAACTGCGTTTCTTTCCAAATCCGAAAAGGCGGATTTTAATTTGAGATGGTTTACGCCGGCGATGGAAGTGGAACTATGCGGACACGCTACAATAGCGTCACTTCATTTTCTTTCCGAGAAGAAATTAATTAGCGAAGGATCGGAAATAAAATTCGACACCCTCTCGGGAATATTAAAATGCAGAGCAGAGAACGGGAAATATTTTATGCAGATACCCGTTTACTCCGGCAATGAGTATAAGGGAAATAAAAATGAAATTATGGACGCGCTTGGTTTAACGTCTGAAGATATCGATGAAAAAATTCCTTTCATTCTTCTTCAGAACGATTATCTTTATATTTATATAAAAAGCCTCGCAACACTGAAAGAACTAAAACCTAATTTCAAAGAGCTGCTTAAAATATCGAAGGCAAACAATTTCGGCGCTGCCGCGGTATTTACGAGAGAAACTTTTGAGAAAGACAGTTTCGCTCATCTCAGATTCTTCGCGCCTTATTACGGAATTGATGAAGATCCGGTAACAGGTTCCGCAAACGGTCCGCTGCTGATTGTTCTGAAGAAACTAGGATTTGTAAAGGACACAGAAGAAGATATTTCGCTGACTTTTGAGCAGGGCGATATAATCGGCAGACGCGGAAGAATAAACGTTAAATACTTTGCTTCTTCCGGCGAGCTGTACATCTCAGGCAACGCCGTGTCAGTGCTGAAGGGAGAAATATTCTTTTAATGTTTAACCTGGAAAAGATCGGACTTAATTTATCCTTTCCGCCCTTTTATTTTTTTCTGGTTCTTATACTGCTTGCCGCTTATACCGTTTACGTATATCGATACACAGTTCCGCAGATTTCCGTGACCAGAAAAATATTCTTAACGGTTCTCCGGTCGCTTGCTTTGATACTCTTGCTCTTCGTCTTCTTTGAGCCGGTACTTACACTTGCAAGCAAAAAAGTACTCGAGCCCGTCAACATGATTTTCGCCGACAATTCCCGCTCAATAAGAATAAACGACGGGACCAACCGCGAAAAAACGGTTAAAGATTTTCTTCAAGGTTTAATGCCTGCCGGCTTAACCTCAAATTCTAAAATCCTCACATTCGGAACTAAAGTAGCACCGCTTGCGTACGACAGTCTTTCAAAAATAGATTTCTCCGAGGGAAGCACGGATTTATCAAATATTTTTTCATACTTGGGTAAATCGCAGCAGAACATTGCATCTATAGTTCTGATAAGCGACGGAGTAATAACTCAAGGAACAAATCCTCTTCATACCGCGGAGAAATTGGGAATTCCCGTTTATACTATCGGTGTCGGCGATACCGCGGCAAGAAACGATGTCTCCGTGAAAGACGCGCTTTATAACGAGCTGATATACGCACAGACTCCGACGGCAGTAGTCGCCGCAATTGCCAATACAGGATTTGCAGGAAGTCAAATTACTGCCACTCTCTTTGAAAATGACACCCCTATAGATAAACAAAATGTTATGCTGAGCTCCGACGGCATACAGAATGTCAGCTTCACGTACACGCCGAAATCGGGCGGAGAAAAAAAGTTGTCTATAGTACTTTCAAATACGCCGGGGGAATTTACCTATGCGAATAATAAGAAAGTTTTTTACGTTAACGTTCTAAGCAACAAGGTAAAAGTGTTATTGATAGCAGGCAGCCCTTCTTCCGATG
>JBJKTB010000015.1:0-13039 GCA_046703345.1 Ignavibacteriaceae bacterium | reverse complement strand
TTTACGAACAGCGGAGGGGAGATTGTATTAAAGGCTGAGAAAGCTGATAACGGGATACTTATAAGTGTGAAAGACAACGGGATTGGTATTGAGCCTGAGAACCTGCGGCATATATTCAGCGAGAATGAGTTTTATACATCTAACGGAACAGAGGGAGAGCACGGATCGGGATTAGGGGTAAAGATATGCAAAGATCTCGTTCATTTATCGGGCGGCAAACTGCAGGCAAAAAGTGAGGTCGGTAAAGGTACGGAGTTTTCGTTCGTTCTGCCTAAGGGGAAGTAGCCACAACGAAGACGGGTGACAAGGTAATGCGGCTGGCTGTTGGCCCGGACTTCGCCGGGGAGTAGTTTGCTGTTATTGAAATTAAATTTTTCTTACGATCAATTGTTAGATTTCGACCTTTCAATAATTTATTGGATTATTGAGTACATTATTACCCCGCAGTAAAAATACTCTACTTAATTGTACTCTTGATGTAAGCTGATACATCTCTTTTTATATCCTTCCAGCCTGAATATATAAATGCTTTTGACCGATAATTATACCGGGAAGTATAAGAGCCAAGATTTGAAAGTCTGTAAGCGCTTATGCGGAGACTGTCGGATATCAGCACATTTAAATATATATAGCCCGATTCTATTTTTTCTATTTCCGAATTATCCAGGAGAACAATTTTCTTTTTAAGAAGCGAATTCTTGACAAGCGATCTTAACGAGCTCAACGAAGCGCTGTCGCATTTTACAGGGGCGCTTTTTGTGTTAATAAGGAGATATGCCGATCTCTTCTGCGCTTGAGCGGTGGTGACCGAGAAAGCAAATATAAACACCGGTAGCAGAGATAAGCGTAAGCATTTTAAAATGACATGTCTAATCAGGCAGCAGGCGGATTTATTTAAAAAGATTTGCATGATTTTACCTCGATTATTGATGATTACTATTAGATCTAAAAGAATATAGAATCATTGAGTAACGGGTAGAGATCAGTATTCGTTCATTAAAAAATTTCGCTACTCTAAAATCTGATACTCAGGCGCTGCCTATTAATTAAAAACAGACTATGATGAATTACCTCCGCATTGAAAAAAAATTAAAGATTATATTCCAGTCCCAACAACAGTGAGGTATAAGTCTTGCCTGTGCTGAGAACGGCATTGTAGTGAGAGTTGCCGAGAATATCGAATTTGAAGGCAAGGTTAACAAACAAGTTATCAGTTATAGGGCGAAATACTCCGACACCTACACCTGCGCCGAGAAGATCCTCAGTTTCATTTGTTCTTGAAGCGGGGTCAGGGTTATAGGCAAGCACAGCACCTGTAGAAGGATCAACAGACTTAATGTTGTTATAGGCATCGTAGCTTACGTGGGCGTAGCCCAGCTCGGCTAATCCGTACATGCTGAAAAGCCGGTTCTTATAAAGATCAAGTTTGCAGCCGAGAAATACCGGAATCAACTTATGGTTATCGGCTGAGTAGGAATCGAAGTACTGCTGTTTCTGAATTACTGACCATTCTTCCTGGAAGACGACGCGGTTGCGGTCCCATGAGGAGTAGCCCGCCATAACATAGAGCTCTACTTTATTACTAACCGAGTAACCGTACTGAAATGAAAAAGAAGCGCCGTCTGAAGCGCCCACTGGAAATATAATCCCGCCGTTTATTTGAAACGAATTCGGACGCTGGCAGAAAGAATCTGCAGAAGGGAAGATAAAAGCCAGGCTAAGGAGGAGGATAAAGGACTTATACATTTTATTTCCTTTGCGACTAAAATTTTAAAGATACATTTAGCATAACTTCAGAAAGATCTCGTAAATTAAATTTTTACGGAAAAATCCCGGCAGCCCGGTTAAAGTTCTTTACCGCAAGCCGGGCATATACCGGACAGTTCATTAAGCTCCTCACCGCAGTAATAGCAGAAAGTAAGTTTTGTATCTTCGTAAAGAGAGATAAGCTCTGGGGGGAAAACATAATCTACCGGTTTTCCGGATGCAAGGTGTTTTAGCCCTTCTAAATCTGATACAAGCGTTTCCCAAGCCGATTTAATAATATCGCTTGTCTGAAGCAATTCGCTTACGCTGCCGGCTTTGAATATCTGTCCTTCGGACAGCGAGTCGAGAGATACATCGTCCGGATTAGCATTACGGGAAACATGCGCCGCATTTGAGATATTAGTTAAAAGCGCTTTATCAAGTTCGAACTTTTCTATAAGCTCCTTTTCCCGATGTTCCAGTTCGAGTTTGCAGAATATGCGGAAGCTGACATTGCCGTTTACAATAGTACTACTGCTGTTCTTAAGATAAAATCTCATCAAGTCTCCCGAATTTGTGATCCAACTTAATGTAATTTAAAAAAAGAAAATTGACTGACTTTATACAACTAACGCAATTTTTCGAATATAATAAGAAGAGGTATATTTCTGCGGATTTTAGCAGGAATTCTAACCGGCCCCTCTTCATGCAGGGTAATCAAATTAATTTTACCCTGTTATCAAATTATTACAATATAAGAATTTATACAAGTGTAATTATCAGGTAGCAAAAGGATGCGTGAATGCATGGGTGCGTGAATGCATGGGTGCGTGAATGCATGGGTGCATGAAAGCAGGTGTATGGATGAGCGGCAGGTTCAGTTATTGGTCAATAATCATTAGTCATTGATGGGAAGAGTAAAGGCAGCGAGCTGAGAAGTACATATTAATTATGCATTAAAAGCAGACAATAGAGGAGGCAGATGAATCATGAGAGAGGTTATTATAGACGCAGCCGGCATCTAAAATCAAATTCATTTATTCTTAGCGCCGGGTTTTAATGTTAAATACCATTTAAAATTTTTCTCGATTATTTCTTTTTTGTGGAGCCTGATGTAGTCGAGGTATGCAGCGGCGATAGGCGAGAGTTTATCTTTAATCCAGATCAACCGCCATTTGTTTATTATCGGCAGCCCGGGAGAGGGGATGATTTGGAGTTCGCGGTTATTTAGTTCGTTCTTTATACCTAAAAGAGATATGACGGAATAACCGAGATCTGCCAATACAGCCTGTTTAACGGCCTCATTGGAAGTGAGCTCAAATTTTTTTCTGCCTTTTTGCCTGCCGTAATATTTTTCCATTAAGATGCGGGTAGCCGAGCCTTCCTCTCGGAAAATAAGAGGTTTATTTTTCTCAATACGCTTAGTAGCGCCTACCAGATAAAGCTTGTTATCAAGCAGAGGCTCCTGATTAACTTTAAGATCGGAAGGCAGCAAACTGACGAGAGCGAAATCGATATTGTTTTCGCGCAGATCATTAATGACTTTTGTTTTGTTGGTAACATCCAGAACAAGATCGATGCCCGGATTATTTTTAAGAAATCCGCTTAAGAAATATGGTATTACGTATTTTCCTGTGGAAGCCGAAGATATTTTCAGTTTGCCCGCAAGAAGTCCTTTATACTCTTTTGTTCTGAACTCCAGAGCCTCGGCCTCCCTTAATATATTCTCAGCTATAACGGCAATTTCCTGTCCGAAATCGGTAATAAAAATTCTTTTATTAATAACCTCAGTAAGCGGCACGTCAAACTGCATTTGGAAATTCTTCAACTGAATAGAAAGCGCAGGCTGGGTCATATGCATTTCTTCGGCCGCCCTGGTTATGTTTTTAAGTCGTACTACCTCCAGAAAAACGCGAAGCTGATGAAGAGTATAATTCATAAGAAAACCTTATTGATATCATTAAAACTATAAATATAAATATATAAAAAAATATCTTTAAGTTTCGAAAGCAAGTTAAGCCGAATCACTAGCAAAGGTTATTTTATGAAGAATAGATTGTTTTTAGTATGCCCGCACTGCTACACGGAGGACGCAGTTAGAGAGCATTTTGACGGGGATCTTTATTTCATAACGGCTTTAGGCGCATCGTTCAGTAATTGGGAGCATGAATACGAATCTATGATAAAGAACTTATGCTCGATTAAAAACATAAATGAAATATATATAATAAACGAAGTTTCATGCTGTTTTATCAATAATGATGCGAAATTCGACGATTTGACTGCGGAATTAATATCCGGAAGTCGGGCCTTAGAAAAAACAATAAAGGTTCCTAAGAGAACAAACATGGAAGCTGCCAGAATTAATATTAAGAAGCAGATTAGCCATCTGATGGATATTTTCCGGTTCGATTATAACACCGGAAAAGAAAGTTTGAAGCTGGGTGCGTTCATCTTCCTCAGAGAAGAGAATAAGTTCATTCCATACGCGATAGATTATTAAATATCCTCAATACGGGGGATGCATAACGGCATGGAGGCATTGGATAATCAGCTATATATTAGATGCGGAGTTCGAATGACATAGAGAAATGCTTTTTTACAATTTGCTTCATATTTTAATTTGAATATTCATAAATTAGCGCTGTTACAATTTCATCTCTATACGGAAGGAATAAAAATGAAATTCAGGATAAACTTGTACGCAGTGCTTTTTCTTGTGCTGCTGACTGTTTCAATTCATCCACAGGACGAAGGGAAGAAAAAGGAGAGCAAAGCCAGGCACACATTCACAATGATTTATGATATAGGCGCAACATCCGTGAAGAACCAGGCTAACACCGGAACATGCTGGGATTTTGCGACGCAGTCGTTTCTTGAGAGCGAGCTTATGAGAATGGGGAAGGGGAAATACAATTTGTCGGAAATGTTTGACGTAAGGTATACATATCCTTTAAAAGCCGAAGCTTACGTAAGGCGGCACGGCTTGTACCAATTCGGACCGGGCGGGCAGGCGCATGACGTACTTGATGTATTCGACACTTACGGCGCTGTTCCTTACAGCGTGTACCCGGGACTGCCTCCTGGAGATTCGCTTTACGACAACACCGAACTGGACGCTGTTCTGCAGTCGGTTCTTAAAACCATTACCCAAAGAAGAAAGATCTCTCAGAATTATATAAAAGTTGTGAATGCTATCTGCGATATATATCTGGGCAAGGTTCCTGAGAAGTTTGATTATGACGGCAAAGAATATACTCCTAAGAGCTTTGCCGCGAGTCTTGGCATAAACACTAAAGACTATGTTGAGATAACATCCTTTACTCATCATCCTTTCTATTCAAAGTTTATTCTTGAAGTGCCGGACAACTGGGAAGAGGGCGAATACTACAATGTTCCGCTGAAGGACTTGATAAAAATTATGAACAACGCTCTTAAAAACGGATTTACGATTGCCTGGGACGGAGCTGTCGGTAGAAATAATTTTTACAGGAAAGAAGGTTACGCTGTGGTTCCTCTGCCCGGAGATACATCGAAGACCGGACCGGAGAAAGAAGAAACGGTTACGCAGGAAGTTAGGCAGAAAGCTTATAACGATTATATAACTACCGATGATCACCTGATGCATATTACAGGAATGGCTAAGGATCAAGCCGGAACAATTTTCTATTATACAAAGAACTCCTGGGGCACTAAGGATAAGAAGTACGGCGGTTACTGGTATATGTCGGAGCCTTTCGTGAAGCTGCGTACGATAGCTATACTGGTAAATAAAGACGCTTTACCTAAAGAGATCAGGACGAAACTGGGGATTTAGCTAAATAAACCTCCGAAGTTGAAAAAACTTCGGAGGTTTATTTCCAGATTTTACCTCGCTCCCAACCCCTCGCCCCTTGTTAAGGATAATGGGGCGGCTTTTTGATGAGGAACTTTTTTACCGCTTGAGCAGTCGTCTGTAAATGCCCCTATGTATTCAAGAGATGCGCCTCTGCACGTCTTGCTTTACATTATTATAAAAATAATTTAGTTTTAACATCTCAGTTAAGCTAAGCGGATTAAATCAATTCTTTTCTAATTAAACCGGTTCGGGGCAAAATGCGTAAAGGCAGATTGGAAGCATTCAGTGACGGCGTACTCGCTATAATTATTACTATAATGGTACTGGATTTAAAGATACCGCACGGAACGGAATTAAGAGCACTTCTGCCGTTGTGGCCGGTTATACTTTGCTATGTACTCAGCTTTGTTTATCTGGGTATTTACTGGAACAATCATCACCATATGCTTCACGCAACATCGAATGTAGACGGGAGAATATTGTGGGCAAATCTTCATCTACTGTTTTGGCTTTCATTAATACCCTTTGTTACGGGATGGATGGGAGAGAATAATTTTGCGCCCGGGCCTACCGCAACTTACGGAGTGGTTTTATTAATGGCAGCAATCGCTTACTGGATACTTCAAAAATCAATTATTAAAAAACAGGGCAGAAATTCCTTACTGGCAAGAGCCGTAGGAAAGGACTTTAAAGGTAAGATATCACCGATCATTTATTTAATAGCCATATTTTCAACTTTCCTTAGTCAATGGATAGCGGGCGGATTATACGTGCTAGTAGCGCTAATTTGGCTTATACCGGATACAAGGATAGAAAAAGTATTATTCGAAAGTGAGTAGTCATACTAAGTAGGGATAAATAATATCGACTGACAGCGGCACATAAGATTTATTCTAAAAGTAATTTGTAAAAATTAATATTCATAATACTAAGGAAAACTTGCATATGGCTGAAATAACCGACGACTACATGCGTGAGATGCTTTCTAAAACCAAGAATTATTCGATAGCTATTTTAAAAGAAGGCCCCAACCGCAGAATGGAAGGAGCCGATAAGATAGTATGGGAACACGGAAGAAAGAATTTCTCGCTTAGGGCTGAGGGGCTTCTGACAATAGTATGCCCGGTAATAAGCGAAAGTGAGATCGCTGGAATCGGAATATTCAATGCTGATGCCGAAAAGGTAAAGCTGATAATGGACGATGATCCGGGAGTTAAAGCCGGGCTGTTTGTTTACGAAGTAGTTACGTGCAGAAGTTTCCCGGGATCATGTCTGCCTTAAAAGAAAGCTCTTTTATTTTAATCAGTCTATTTGATATTTTTAAGATGAAGATTTCAAGTATTAAGTCGCCGGTTTGAAATCAATTTCCCTGTTTTGATCTGTAAGAGCAAAGAGTTTTCACCAAAGCGATTACTTTCCGCGCTCGCTTAATTAAAAAATACAAACACCGGATTTTATTATTATGGATACCGGCTCAACTAAACAGATTTTTCATGAACACAGCGCACTTCTTAAAAGACTCGCTCTGCTTTTTGTAGTGCTCATCATATTTGATCAGGCAACCAAATATATCGCACAGGCGGAGCTTGAGGGTCTGCCTGAAATTATTCTAATCCCGGGTACGCTCGGGCTTTACTTCTTTAAGAACCATATAGATCACGTTTACCAGTACATTGTATATATAGTTCTTAATTTAGTAGTGATGCCGCCGCTCCTCATTTACCTCATAAATAAAGGGACAGGCAGAATAGTATTAACCGGTATGGTGCTTTTATGGAGCGCGATATTCTCGAACAATATAATAGATGTATTTTCATTCGGGTATATACGCGATTTTATTAACCTGCACGGAGTAGCCGTAGGCAACGTAGCCGACCAGTACAGAACACTAGGAGGAATACTGATAATTGCCGGACTAGTATTAGGCGACGGGAAAAAGCTAAGCAGGAAAACGGCGGTCATCGCTTCAATCATGATAATATTATTCCTTATTCTGCTTATGCTTTTCTGGAAATATCTTTCGAGATTTATGGCAATCTGATAGACGGCAGGAGTTGAATTCAGAAGGGTCATTATAAAAGTTATGCAGAGTAAGAAAAGTCTGCGGCTGCAAAAGGAAGCGCAGCCGCAAGTTTTACCCCCTGAAGAAAATTAATTCGAGGACGATTCGTCCGGAACTCTTAAGCATTTAAAAGAACCATTAACGTTAACTGATTCTCCGGTTACATCGTTCTTGAGCGTTCCGCTGAAAGTACCTTCGATAGTACTTCCGACACCGTTAAAAGCAGTAACTTTTGTAGAACCGCTGACAGGGCTTAAGGAAACATATCCCGAAGTAGTAAACATCAGCAGGTAAGCGCCGTCTACATAATAATCTGAAGATGATACATCCTGCATGCCGAGCCAGGAAAATTCTCCCGTAGAATTACTTTTAAACATAACCGCTGCCATAAGAGAATCGCTAGAAGAAGAACCGTACATAATGCAGTCTGTAGCCTGATATTTAGCGACATAAGCAGCCACGCCGCTGGAAAATTTATAGGTCTTATTTGAAAATCCTCCGCCGTTCAATGTAATGCTGCCTGAATTAAGAAGAACTTCAGACGGATTATCGGCAGGATTAACGGGATTGCTGTCTTTTTTTGAGCAACCGGAAATTAATATTAAGAGTCCGACCAAGAGAAACGCAAGTTTTCCCCTCAGCATTTATCATCTCCTTTCTATTATATATTTAGTATAAAGATTGATGTTCGAAAAAAAATCACTTGAAAATTTGCACATGCTGAAGTTGAGAAGGTATCCCCTTAACAGGGTATTTTTAAAACCGGCGTAAAAACGAAAATCAGATAATCTGCGGACGAAAAAATATAATATAGAACGCAAGTAATAAAGAGTGAAATAGCAACCGCTCACGAATACCTTTGGGGAAAATTTAGAAGCTTAAGCGGCGAGTACGAGTGTTGGGAAGCCTAATAAAAGAAGCGTTTAAATGATAATAATCACACAGTAAAAAATGATCTTGGAAGAATGACCTTTTAATTATAGATTAAATCACCTTTCCAATTTAAAAAAAACTGTGTTCAAGCGGATCAGATTTAGCGCGGCAAAAAAATAACAAACTAAAAGAGGAATATCATATGAGACAGCGGATAGCCGTTTTCATTATTTTATTTTTTGTAACGGGAATAATATCCTGTACATCAAACGTATCAAAGCAGCAGAAAGAGGCGATACCGCCTCAGGGTAAGCATTTCGCACCTGGAACAGTTGAGATTAGCGGCCGGATAATATCTATAGACAGCACGCGTATGTCGGAGGATCCGAAAGAGCCGTGCGGTAAATATCCTTGTTGGGCAATGATAAAAGTAGAGTCGGTTGCCGGTTACGGAGCCGGAGCACCTCATATAGGTCAAGGAGATACGCTCGAGACCAAATTTGCTTTTACACTCGGGCCCGCAACAAAAGATTTGTTTCCAAATCTGAAAGTAAACATGCCCGGTTTACAGAAAGGCTCTTTATTTTCAGCTTCGGTTCGTCCCTTAATGACTCAAAATATGGATAATAAAAATCATAAATCCGAGTATTTAATCTATACATACAGCAAAACGGAATAAAACCTCCGGAATTAGATAGAGGAATTTAAATTCAAACAATAATAGAGGTTCAGCAATGATAAAAAAGCGTACGTTTCTTTTACCTGTGGCCGCAATTATATTTTTTGCGATAGGGTATTTCGGTATAAGCCAGAATCCTGCAAAACAAGATAACGAAATGATATCATACAAGCAGGGATCAGCAAATGTTCCTAAACTTAAAGATGCCGACAGCAGGGAGAGCGAAGCCGAAACAATACAGCAGATGCTTCGCTGGCAGTTCATGAGACTGCGAGATCCTAAGACTAACTCCATACCGGTAAATATCCGGAACAGAGAATTGAAATTTGCATCCGGACTGCCGAAGGACAGATCCGGAGTTTTAAGAAAAGGAAGCACGGTATTAACCTCATCGAACTGGGTATGGAAAGGGCCATACAACCAGGGCGGTAGAACTAAGGGAATAGGAGTGGATGTTGCCAACGACAACATAATTCTGGCGGGAGCCGCAGAAGGAGGGATTTGGAGATCAACCGATAAAGGACAATCATGGACCGCAACCACCGATCCGTCTTATGTACAGAACGTAGATTGTCTTGTACAGGATACAAGGTCCGGAAAAACCAACACCTGGTATTACGGAACAGGCGAACTTCAGGATAATTTCTATCCGGGAGGAAACGGCCTGGGAAGTCTTTTAGGAAACGGAATATATAAATCCACGGATGACGGAGTTTCCTGGCAGCCGCTGCAGAGTACACTTTCTAATTCGCCTAACAATACAGTAAGTCCTTTCCAGATAGTATGGGATATAGTTATTGATCCTTCAACGACGAGCCAGGATATACTATACGCTGCCTGCCTAGGCGGAATTTACAGATCGACAGACGGCGGCGGGAGCTGGAACGCAGTTTTAGGCGCATCAGATGTTAATACCCTTTATGCGAATCAGACTACGGATGTAGCTATAGCAAAAGACGGTACGGTTTACGCTGCAATATCAGGAGATCCTGCTCTGGCAGGAGTATATAGATCAACCGACGGCACGACATGGACTAAAATCTCTCCTTCATTTTTCCCGGCTAACGTTGTAAGGATGGTTATTGCGGTACCGCCGACTGACAACAATCTGCTTTATGTATTCGCAAATACACCAGGGGTAGGACAGGCAGGCCCGCCGAAAGACGACAACGATTACAACAGTCTCTGGCGTTATGATGCCTCACAGAACCAGTGGACGGATCTTAGCGATAAACTGCCTGCTTTTAATGGCAATGCCGGCATATCTACTCAGGGCGGTTACGATATGATGATAAAAGTGAAACCCGACGATGCGAACTTTATCGTTCTAGGCGCTACTAATATATACAGAACAACCGATGCTTTCGCAACTCAGCTAACCGATAAAGACTGGATAGGAGGGTACTCACACAACAACGATAATTCAAGCTACGCTAATCATCATCCGGATCAGCATGCGTGTTACTTTCTGCCTTCGGACCCGAAAGTATTTTACTCCGCAATGGACGGCGGAGTAAGCGTAACACAGGACGTAACGGCTGACTCGGTAGTTTACGAATCGCTTAATAACGGGTACGGAACTGCGCAGTTCTACAACGTTGCGGTTGATCAGCTTGCATCAGATCCGGTAATAGTAGGAGGGATGCAGGACAACGGAAGCATGGTCGATACGACTACTTTACCCAAATCTTCCTGGCTTGTTGTCAACAGCGGCGACGGCGGCTACGCTGCAGTGGCTGACAGCTTAAAATATTTTTACACATCTTCTCAGAACGGCAGCGTATTACGTCAAAAAAGTGATGAATGGACAACGGTTACTCCAGCTGGCGGAACAAACTTTTTATTTATAACGCCTTATCTGCTTGACCCAAACAACACAGATGTAATGTATCTGGCTGCGGGGGCAAGAATCTGGCGTAACAGCGATCTAGCCGGGATACCAGCTTACAGCAATGACAACACCGACGTAAACTGGACAACGCTTAACGATTCGGTAGACAACCAGATATCTGCGCTTGCCATGTGTAAGGCTGTTCCCAATCTTCTTTATTTCGGAACGAGCGGGGGGCGTTTATACAAAGACGCAAACGCGAACGTAATGAGTTCAACCGTTACAGAGATTACAGGTACTAATTTCCCTCAGGGGGCGTACATAACTTCTATAGCCGTAGATCCCAACGACAGTAACAAATTGCTTGTGAGCTTCTCAAACTACAATGTAATAAGCATATTCTACAGTGAAGACGGCGGACAAAGCTGGACTGCGGTAGCAGGCAACCTCGAACAGAATCCAGACGGAAGCGGAGACGGTCCTTCTATCAGGTCTGTTAGAATTCTTTCCGTGAACGGTACCAATGTTTACTTTGCAGGTACCACGGTAGGATTATTTTCAACGACAAATCTTAACGGAATGAATACCGTCTGGACCCAGGAAGCTCCTGCGCAGATAGGCAATGTAGTTGTGGAATGCGTAACTGTAAAACAGTCGAACGGTTTGGTTCTGGCGGGAACTTTCGGCAAGGGAGTATACGCCTCATCTTACACAGTAACTGGAGTAAAAGAAAACCCGGAGATGCCTCAGAGCTATGCACTTGCGCAGAACTATCCCAATCCGTTCAATCCGTCAACCGTAATAGATTATAATCTTCCTCAGGCGGGAAATGTTTCATTAAAAGTCTTCGATAGTGCCGGAAGGCTTGTAGCGACTTTAGTTGATTCATATCAGCAGTCGGGTGAGCACAAAATTAATTTTGATGCGGTAAACGGAAGGCTTGCCAGCGGCATTTATTTCTATAATTTGAGATCGGGTAATTTTAACCAGACGAAAAAGATGGTGCTTTTAAAATAATATTAAGCTGAGGGCTTGCTTGAATTTATGCGCATAAAATGCGGCGAAATGTGAACGGATCATCTTAATTTCTTAACCCCGGGAATAGGCAAACATTTCCGGGGTTTTTTATTGGAGGAATAAGAACTTGAGCACATTATTTTTACCCGACTACAACAAAAGGGGAAAAAAGTAAATTTCGGAGTGGTGATAAATTATTATTTTACAAAAGTTTATATTTAGGCGAAATTTCGAGTAAACATGCTGCCTGCGGAATATTTTCAATAAAAATCGGTTAAAAAACGTATTAAGGTTAATATTTTTATTGAAAACGATAACATATTGCGCTAAATTGCAATTGAAATGGAAAAAATTTCTTTTGTTAAGATGAGCGGTGCGGGGAATGATTTTATAGTCCTGGATAAGGACAACAACTTGCCGTTTTCACTTAATGAAATGATCATAAAAAAGCTTTGCGACAGGCGTAATGGAATCGGAGCAGACGGCGTTATAACGGTAAGGAATTCAGCAGAAAACGATTTTGATATGGAGTATTTTAATGCCGACGGATCGACCGGCAGCCTGTGTGGGAACGGCGCGCGCTGTGCCATAAAATTTGCCGAATTAAGCGGCCGCGTAAAAGAAGAAGATACGAAGTTTAATTCAAATTCAGTTTTGTATTCAGGCAAAGTTCTTAAAGACGGGAAAATAAAATTTAATTTAAATCAGCCGACTGGATTAAGGGAATCTGTAATATTGAATACTGGCGGATTAAATATAAAGGCCGCCTTTATTAATACCGGTTCTCCGCATGTTGTTATAGCAAAGAATGATATACGTGCTGAAGAAACCGGCGAGGGAAGCAGATTCGGCAGCATGAATGACCTTCCGGTATTTACACTCGGAAGAGAAATCAGGTACCACGAAGAATTTTCACCTGAAGGTACGAACGTAAACTTTGTTGATATTGCGGACGGGAAAATCATCATACGCACGTATGAAAGAGGGGTAGAG
>JBJKTB010000014.1:0-5613 GCA_046703345.1 Ignavibacteriaceae bacterium | reverse complement strand
GATCCTTCCTTCTCTAGATATTAAATATTGTTGCAAGTTCTTATTCGATTTAAAAATGCTCTTAGACATTTAAGATTAAAAGCGGGGATTATTATGAATAATAAGAAATGTTTCCTAACAATCATATGTATGCTTTGCCTGGTTATAACATCTTCTTCAGCAACAGCACAGATATCGCAGGAGGAATACTCATCTAGAAGAGTTGCTCTGCTGAATTCTTTGGGCTCGCCATCTGCAGCCGTTTATAAGGCTTATGATGCCCGCGTGCGTTCCAACGACGTAAACTACCGTTACAGGCAGGAAAGCAATTTTCTATATCTAACAGGAATCAATGAGCCGGGGGCTTATCTGCTTTTAATTCCAAGAGGAATTGAGATAGAAGGTAAAAATGCGGAAATATTGCTTTTCAAACCAGGACAGGAAAAAGATTCATTAATACAAACCGGATACGGGAAATATGAAGCAATATTAAATCCGAAATCGTTCGAAAAGATCTTTAATGGCGCTTTTAATGATTTAAAGACACTTTACGTCTCGGCACCCGACATAAGTTTTGTAAGCGATTGGCTGAACGGAAAAGCGATGTTCTTGGAAAGAGATGTCCGGAAAACTTTCGAGCAGAAACATCCCGGCATCAAAATTAAAAATGCCGCTTTCTTAACTTCAACGCTGCGAGAAATAAAATCTGATGCGGAATTAAAGCTGATGCAGAGAGCAATAGACATGACGGGCGACGGAATTATCAACGCGATAAAAGTCTGTAAACCGGGCGCGTGGGAATACGAGTTAAGAGCAGCAATTGAATATCAGATGACGCGACAAGGAGCCGATTATACGAGCTTTCCTTCTATAATCGGCAGCGGACCGAACTCGCTTATTCTTCATTATGATGATGACAACAGACAGATGAAAAAAGGAGAAGTGGTAGTAATGGACGTCGGCGCGGAATATAACGGCTATGCCGCCGATGTTACGCGCACAATTCCTGTCTCCGGTAAATTTTCGGCAGCTCAAAGAGAGATATATGGTTTAGTATTGAAAGCAAATAAAGAAATAATTCAAATGATAAAGCCGGGCATAAGCTATAATGAGATGAATGCCAAAGCCGCGGAAATATTTAAGGAGAAGGGGCTTGAAAAATTTCTTCCTCACGGAGTCACGCATCCGGTGGGAATAGATGTGCATGATATCAGTTCAAATCAAATTCTTAAGCCGGGTATGGTTATCACGGTCGAACCTGGTTTATATTTACCGGACTCATCTTCCGAAACGCCTGCAGATTACAGGGGAATCGGAGTTAGAATTGAAGATGACGTACTTGTAACTAACGACGGATACAAGGTTCTTACGAAAGATATACCCAAAGAGATTGGCGACATTGAAAAATTATTCGCCGATTAACGGCGATGTTTATCCTTAATTAATAGAGGAACATTTATAAAAGCATTCTGAATATTTAATTACTTTCAGGCCCCGGCCGAAAACATAGCCAGCCGGGGCCATGTTATCGCAATGTGACGAATTCCCCACCAATCCATCTTCATAATCTTTAATATACAGCCTAAATTTTATTAGGTATCATAATACCTTCAATATAAAGTTAATCAAGAAAAAGAGGAGTCAGCAATGTGTCCTGAGGATCAAGGAATGCTCACACTCAACAATGGAGTGAATCATAAAAGCAAGGGAAGTCAATTCATTTATTCGATTTTTAAGATTACAGTTTTTTGTCTTTTCGGTTTAGTAATAAGCCTCAATTTTACTGAGGCTGCTATTAAAAAAAACGACAGCGGTAATAACGTATTAAGAACAACTCTGAAAAACGGATTAAGGGTAATTATAGTACGTAATTCACTTGCACCTGTGGTTACGACTGAGATCAACTATCTTGTCGGTTCTAACGAAGCACCGAAAGGATTTCCGGGAACGGCGCACGCGCTTGAGCACATGATGTTCCGTGGAAGCAAGGGATTAAACGCCGATCAGCTTGCGGATATCACCGCCGCGATGGGAGGAGATTTCAACGCTGATACGAGGCAGACGGTTACTCAATATTTCTTTACGGTTCCTTCTGAAGATTTGGATGTCGCGCTTCACATAGAATCCACGCGCATGAAAGGGATACTTTGCACCGATTCGCTTTGGAAAAACGAGCGCGGAGCCATTGAACAAGAAGTTGCGGCGGACCTCTCGAATCCAGAGTACGTATTTTATAAGAAACTTCTTAAAGCAATGTTTAACGGTACGCCTTATGCGCATGATGCCTTAGGCACAAGACCTTCATTCAACAAAACAAGCGGGCCAATGCTGAAAAAATTTCATGACACCTGGTACGCTCCCAACAATGCGGTGTTGGTTATAGTCGGAGATATTCAGCCTCAGAAAGCGCTTAAGGAAGTTGAAAAATTGTTCGGCGATATACCGGCGAAGAAGCTTCCGGCCAGACCAATGGTTAAACTGCAAAGCGTAAAACAAGATACTCTGCATCTTACGACCGATCTGCCGTACGGTTTTGCGTTGATCTCTTACCGCATGCCCGGTACCGACAGTAAAGATTATGCGGCGGCTCAGATACTTTCCGATGTATTAAGCAACCAGCGCGGCAGCCTATACTCCAAGCTTGTGCCCGAAGGGAAAGCTCTTTATGCAGGCTTTGAAATGAACAGCCTGCCGCAGTCGGGATTAGGTTTTGCTCTCGCTGTGTTTCCTAAAGGAGGCAATGCCGAAGGGCTGGTTAAAGACGTTTCATCGATTATTTCCGAAGACCTTAAGAGCGGTCTATCGGAGGATCTTGTTGAAGCGGAAAAACGTCATGAGCTTTCAGACGCGGAGTTTCAGAAAAATTCAATTTCAGGCTTAGCTTCAGCATGGTCGGAAGCTGTGGCTGTCGAGGGAAGACAATCTCCCGAAGACGATTTGAAAGCGTTAGAAAGTGTTACGGTAAAAGATGTAAATGAGGCGGCAAAAAAATATTTAAATCCGGAACATGCGATAGTTGCTATACTGACGCCTGAATCATCAGGAAAACCGATTTCAAAAAAAGGATTCGGCGGACAGGAGTCGTTCGCTCCCAAGAATCCCAAGCAAGTTCCTCTTCCCGGGTGGGCCGAAAAAGCGTTGGGAAGATTAACCGTTCCGGCCTCGGTTATAAATCCTACGGTTTATAATTTGCAGAACGGAATTAAGCTTATTGTTCAGCCTGAATCTATAAGCAATACAGTAACGCTGTACGGAAGCATTAAGAACAACGCCGATCTTGAAACTCCTAAAGGACAGGAAGGCGTATCAAGTGTTCTTGATCAGCTTTTCAATTACGGATCAAAAACACTCGACCGCATAGCACTGCAGAAAGCGCTTGACGATATAGGAGCCGACGAATCGGCTGGAACCAGTTTTTCGCTTCGCGTACTGGCTAATCATTTTGAAAAAGGAGTGCAGCTGCTTGCGGATAACGAGCTTAACGCAGGACTTCCTGATAGGCCGTTCGCTGTAATAAAGCAGCAGACAGCGGCAACAGTGGCGGGAGAATTAAAAAGTCCGGATTATCTTGTAGGTAAAGCACTGGACAAAGCTTTGTATCCTGCAGATGATCCTGTTCAGCGGGAAACTCTCCCCAAAACGGTTATGTCGTTGAAGCTTGATAACGTTAAGGATTATTATCAAAAAGTATACAGACCTGATCTTACAACAATTGTTGTAGTAGGAAACATCAAGCCGGAGGAAGCTAAGTCGGTAATAGAAAAGTATTTCGGTTCGTGGAAGGCGGAAGGGAAAAAGCCTCAGACAGAACTGCCGTCTGTGCCGCTCAATAAACCCTCTACCGCAGCTGTGCCTGATAAGAGCAGAGTACAGGATAAAGTACAGATAGCCGAGACACTTGGTCTGACGAGATCTAATCCGGATTATTATCCGCTTGAGTTGGGTAATCACGTTCTCGGCGGAGCGTTTTACGCAACGCGGTTCTACAAAGATTTGCGTGAGAACTCCGGTCTTGTTTATTATGTTTCTTCTTCGTTCGGCATAGGTAAAACCAGATCCACCTATTCGGTAAGTTACGGATGCGATCCTCCGAACGTATCTAAGGCACGTGAGATTATTGAAAAAGATTTAAAGCAGATGCAGAGCGAGCCGATAACCAATCATGAATTGATTCAGGCAAAAGCAATGGTGCTAAGAGAAATTCCTCTTTCCGAATCAAGCATCGGAAGCATTGCAGGTGGCTTGTTATCACGAGCGGCAAACGATCTTCCGCTTGATGAACCGACTGTTGCCGCGCATAAATATTTGAAGATAACTGCCGGTCAAATTAAGGATGCTTTTAAAAAGTGGGTAAGACCCGCAGATTTTGTTCAAGTAACCCAAGGGCCTAATCCAAAATAAAAATCTGAAATAAGATTGTATAAGAATCCCTCCCTGGTGAATCTGATTTTACCGGGAGGGATTTTTTTATTTAACAATATCAGCTGTTGAATTTATAATTTTCTATGTTGCTTATTATATTGTTCAATTTAGAAACAGATTGATTGTAAAAATAATTGAGCAGATAACAGAACAATCGACAAGTATTTATGTTTACCAACAGTTTATGATAAGCAAGAAACATTTGCAATTTAACGAGAATCTATGCATAAAAATTTGGAAAACAAGATATTATAGAAGCAGGATTAAATAAAATTGCATTTACTGAAATTAAATACTTGACTATAAATTCATTCACAAATAATTTGCATGTGTAAATTAATTCCACCAAAACGACACACTATACAAGGGGTTGTAAAATGAGTCTAAGTCAAATTGCACGATCGATAAGCGCGTCGCCAACCTTGAAGCTCAATGAGAAAGCAGCGATACTGAGAGAAAAGGGAGCACCGGTAATACACCTCGGCGGCGGAGAACCAAAAAGCAAAGTGCCGCTGGATGCAATACTTGCGACAGCAGCTCATCTAAATACAGGGGAAGTTAGATACGCACCGGCCGACGGGATTCCGGCGCTTAAGAAAGCAATAATCAGATACACCGAGGAATTTTATAACCGAAGAGTAGCGCCCGAAAACGTGATAGCCTCGGGCGGCGCCAAGCAGGCGATAATGGTTGCGCTGCAGGCAATACTTAATCCTCAGGAAGAAGTTGTTTACCCTTCGCCTTACTGGGTAAGCTATCCGGAGATGGCCAAGCTTTGCGGAGCAATTGGGGTTCCTGCTCCTGCCGAGGACGGAAGCTTTTATCCGAGAATTCAGGATATTGAACAACGTGTAGGTTCGTATACAAAAGCAGTAATCATTAATAGCCCCAACAATCCTTCCGGCGCGATGTATTCAGAAGAATTCATTGCAGATGTTGTAGATTACTGCGAGAAGAAAGACCTTTATTTAATTATGGACGATATATATCATCGTCTTATATTCGACGGGAAGAAACCTATAAACTGTTACGACTATGCTAAGGATTTATCGGAGAATTCGAAGCTGATAGTTATAAACGGGGTATCAAAACAATATGCGATGACAGGCTTTAGAATCGGCTGGGCCGTAGGCAATAAAAAAGTAATCGAAGCGATGTCTAATATTCAGGGACATCAGACATCGGGACCTTCTGTTCTTCTGCAGAAGGCTG
>JBJKTB010000013.1:0-6209 GCA_046703345.1 Ignavibacteriaceae bacterium | reverse complement strand
ATCCGCCCACTGTCATTACAGCGGGCGGATGGTTTGACGCGGAAGATCTTTTCGGCGCGCTTAACACTTACAACTCCATCGAAGCGAAAAATACCGGCAAGACAGACAATACGCTTGTTATGGGTCCATGGTTTCACGGCGGCTGGGAGCGCTCAACGGGCGAATATCTAGGCGATATACATTTCGGCAGCGCGACGAGCGAATATTATCAGAAGAATATAGAGCTTCCGTTCTTCAACTATTATTTAAAGGGAGAAGGAAATCTTAAACAGCCTGAAGCATACGTCTTCGAAACGGGTAAAGACGAATGGCGGAAATTTGACGAATGGCCGCCGAAGAATGTTAAGAATGAAAGCTTGTATCTGCTTCCCGGTAAAGGACTGTCGTTTAACGCGCCGGCAGCGAAAGGAAAATCTTACGACGAATATGTAAGCGATCCGAAGCATCCGGTGCCGTATACCGAGAAGACCACCACAGGAATGATCAGGGAGTATATGGATGAAGATCAGCGCTTCGCAAGCAGAAGATCTGATGTGCTTGTTTATGAAACCGAACCTCTGGATAAAGACGTAACTATAGCCGGACCGCTGCAGGCTGAGCTTTACGTATCGACTAGCGGCACCGACGCCGACTGGATTGTTAAACTGATTGACGTTTATCCCGATACCGCGAAAGATAACGATCCCAATCCCTGCGGCGTTAAGATGGGCGGATACCAGATGATGGTACGCGGCGATATTATGCGCGGAAAATACCGCAGCAGTTATGAAAAGCCCGAGCCGTTCGTGCCGGGGGAAATAACTAAGGTAAGCTTTAAGCTGCAGGATATTTTCCATTCGTTCTTGAAGGGACACCGTATAATGGTGCAGATACAGAGCAGCTGGTTCCCGCTGGCGGACTTGAATCCCCAGAAGTTTGTTGATATATATCATGCAAAAGCATCGGACTTTCATAATGCCGATCAGAAGGTTTATCATTCGAGACAGTATCCTTCAGGACTGAAGGTGATGGTTCTTCAATAAAAACTTTTGTGAAATAAGAAAACATTTCACGAAGCTCCGTGAAGAAGGCACGAAGATCCACGAAGAAAAAATGAAGGAAGGATTATAAGATGATTACTGATAATATAAAGAATATTTCTTTTTACGACGGACTCGAAAGCCGGATTTCGGCGGCGCTGAATTTCATCAAAGAAAATGATTTTACAAAGATGAACGACGGCAGGGTTGAAATTGAAGGCGATAATATTTATGCAACCGTCAGCCGTTATCAGTCAAAGCCGGTTGAGCAGGGAAAGTGGGAGTCGCACAGGAAATACGCCGATGTTCAATTCGTAGCAAAGGGAAAAGAGAAGATCGGGTACTCAAACATTGCCAGCATGGATATTATACGCGAGTACGCCGAAGAAAAAGACATTCAATTTTTAAGCGGTGAAGGAGACTTCATTACCGCTGGCGAAGGCACATTCGTTATTTTATTTCCGCAAGACGTGCATATGCCGGGTATATTAGTCAGCGAAGAGACGCAGGTGTTAAAGGTTGTCGTTAAAGTTAAACTCGACTGATCATGCATGGAAGCTTAAATGTTTCTTACTATTTTTTATTATGACTGAAGTTAAATCATACGGAGTGAGATAGACCATGGTGCGGAATTTGTCTTATAAACCAAGGCAAGCGACTCTTCTATTTAAATTATAAAACCATTATATTAAAAATAATTTCATTTCAGATTTTATTTTGTCTATAAACATTATAAATCATTTAAGGTTAATAATGCCGGAAAGATAGACCTTCATTTAAAAATCCCGCGCGGAACGTTTCAATAAAAGAGATTAATAATCATTCACAAGGAATATTATAATTGTTAAAGCAACTGTTTAGAACCAAAAGTCTTGATGCCCTTGTGGGCGAAGGGGAAGAGCCCGAACATCAGCTTAAAAGAGCGCTGGGAGCTTTTGATGTGGTGATGCTGGGGATAGGAGCTATAATAGGGGCCGGAATATTTGCTACAATAGGAACCGCCGCCGCCGGAGACGCGGCAAGACCGGGAGCCGGCCCTGCGCTTATGCTTTCTTTTATACTGACGGGAATCGGGTGCGGATTTGCCGCGCTGTGCTACGCCGAGTTCGCGTCGATGGTTCCTATTTCGGGAAGCGCTTATACTTATTCTTACGGAACACTGGGCGAGCTGGTCGCGTGGATAATAGGATGGGATCTTATTATTGAATATGCGGTAGGCAATGTTGCCGTTGCGATAAGCTGGGCCAACTATTTTAGAACATTCGTAGCCGGCTTCGGAATAAATATTCCCGACTGGATGTCTATTGATTACAGGACGGCGGCGAAGATACCCGGGCTTCTGGAAAACGCCCCGCATCTATTCGGGGTGCCTATAGTCTTTAACCTTCCGGCTTTCTCAATCGTTGCCTTAATAACGGTGGTTCTGGTGATCGGCATAAAAGAAAGCTCAAGGATGACGACAATTATGGTTATCATCAAATTATTGGTGCTGGGATTATTTGTCGCCGTAGGATTTTTCTATGTAAAACCGGCAAACTGGACTCCCTTCGCTCCCAACGGCTGGAAAGGAATTCAGGCGGGAGCCGCGGTTGTATTCTTTGCATACATCGGTTTTGATGCCGTATCTACGGTAGCGGAGGAGGTGCGGAATCCCAAACGGGATATGCCTATCGGCATTATAGGCTCGTTAATAGTCTGTACTATTATATACATTCTTGTCGCGGGAGTTTTTACCGGATTAGTACCTTATAAAAAACTTGTTACCGCGCTGGCTACGAGTCAGGCCGAGCCTCTTACTTACGCGATACAATTTGTGCACATACAAAAGTACGGCGATCTTATAGTCGGAATAATCGCTTTCGGTTCGGTGATAGCGCATACTGCGGTGCTGCTTGTATTTCAGCTGGGCCAGCCGAGAATATTTTTCTCTATGGCAAGGGACGGGCTGCTTCCTCAGAAATTTGCAAAAGTACATCCGAGATTTAAAACTCCGGTTGTTACTACTGTCGTTACAGGGCTGGTAGTCGGCGTTACCGCGATGTTTACAACCATAGATGAGATGGTTGACCTGACGAATATAGGAACGCTGTTCGCGTTTATACTCGTCTGCGCGGGAATAATTATTCTTAGGAGAAGAGAGCCCGACAGGCCAAGACCATTTAAAACTCCGCTGGTTCCTTGGATACCGGCATTAGGTATAGTGGCCTGCTTGTACCTTATACTCGGACTTCCGTGGATTACTTACATACGTTTCGCTGGATGGCTGATTATAGGTCTGGTTGTGTATTTTATGTACGGCTACAAGCACAGCAGAGTCAGGAAAGAGATTGCAGCGGAAAAAGGATGATTTAGTTTTAATGAATTAAGATGGACTACTTCTTAATAAACCTCCCGTCGGATGACATGCTGCGGGAGGTTTTTCAATACGCGGTAATTTTATACGGACACCCGGCTGCCGTAAAAATAATTTTCCCTTATATTATAAAATTCTTATAAAAAATTTTAAGCGATGATAAGCGAAAAACTCGAACGCGGACTGGGCTTAAAAGAAGCCGCAGCGCTGAACATGATAGACATGGTTGGCATCGGGCCGTTCATTGTGCTGCCGATAGTTATACGCGAGATGAACGGGCCGCAGTGCATGCTGGCCTGGGTGTTCGGAGCGGTGCTAGCTGTAATGGACGGATTCGTTTGGGCCGAGCTGGGAGCAGCGATGCCTGCCGCCGGCGGCAGCTATGTCTTCTTAAAAGAAATTTACGGACCGAAAACATGGGGACGACTTTTCTCTTTCCTTTTTATCTGGCAGACTATTTTTCAGGCGCCGCTTGTTATTGCTTCGGGATCTATAGGCTTCTCACAGTACTTTACTTTTCTGGTTCCTCTCGGACCAATGGGACAAAAAGTTGTATCCGGACTTTTAGTTTTAGCGCTGGTGGGTCTGTTATACAGAAAAATAACAACGGTTGGGAAGATATCGGTTATGTTGTGGATCGGAGTTATAGCCACAATGCTGTGGCTTATATTCGGAGGAGCGACTCACTTTAATCCGGCGCTGGCA
Organism: Ignavibacteriaceae bacterium; assembly: GCA_046703345.1. GTDB lineage: Bacteria > Bacteroidota > Ignavibacteria > Ignavibacteriales > Ignavibacteriaceae > FEN-1297. The sequence continues at coordinate 2,132 of JBJKTB010000013.1, read as the reverse complement.
TTCGATTTCCCGAAGAACGCATTCAGCTTCTCTTTCCTTTTCTTCGCGGGACTTGGAAGCGCATCGGTAGAGACGATCTATACTTATCTCGGTTACTACAACATATGCAACCTCGGCTCGGAGCTGAAAGCGCCGGAGAAGAACATCCCTAAAAGCATATTCATTTCCATCGCCGGGATAGCGCTTCTTTATCTTGCTATGCAGTTAAGCGTGCTGGGAGTAGTGCCCTGGCGTGAGGCGATGAAGTCGGAGTTTATTGTGAGCACATTTGTTCAGAAGATTTACGGATCGAAAGCCGCTATAGTTGCTACTGTTTTAATTTTATGGATAGCTTTTTCTTCGCTGTTTTCTTCGATGCTCGGGTACTCGCGAATACCGTACGCGGCCGCGCTAGACGGAACATTCTTCAGGATATTCTCAAGAGTTCATCCTAAAAAACATTTTCCCGATGTATCACTTCTCGTAATTGGCGGCATCGCTTTTATATTCAGTCTTCTATTTAAATTGAAAGAAGTAATAAGCGCGATACTCGCGATGAGGATACTGATTCAGTTCATAGGTCAGGCGGCGGGAGTTATACTCCTACGAAAAAGAAAGCCCGGCGAGTTCTTTCCTTTTAAGATGTGGCTTTATCCTCTGCCCGCGCTTGTAGCGATTATAATGTGGATAGCATTATTCCTTTCAACCGGGATGTACTTTGCGCTGGGCGGACTAATAGTAATGGTAATTGGGGCGCTGGTATTTTTAATTCGCGCACACTACATAAATGAGTGGCCGTTTAAAACCAGCAAAGACGCGCTATGACGCATCCTTGCCGAATTCAAGATTCCCGCTGTTGCCGAGCGAGACGGTGATATTATCCCCGTCCGAAAAATTGCCGGCAAGAAGCTGCTGCGACAGCGGATTAACCAGATGCCGCTGAATGGTACGCTTCAACGGCCGGGCGCCGAATGTAACATCATATCCGAGCTTGGCAAGCCAGTCTTTCGCTTCTTCAGTTACATTTAGAGTAATGTCTTTCTGCGACAGCATCTGCTGTACGATGCTTATCTGCAGATCGACAATCTTTCTTAATTCATCCCGCGTTAACGGCTTGAATAGAACTATCTCGTCGATCCTGTTAAGAAACTCGGGACGGATGGTTTTCCTCAGCAGATCGATCAGCTTATAGCGCAGTTCGCCCAAAGCGTTTTCAATACCTGCATCATCCACATTCTCCAGCCTTTCCTGTATTAAGTGAGAGCCGAGGTTGGACGTCATTATAATTATGGTATTCTTGAAATTAACCGTGCGGCCCTGGTTATCGGTCAGGCGCCCGTCGTCAAGTACCTGCAGAAGTATGTTGAAAACATCAGGATGGGCTTTCTCAATCTCGTCGAGAAGCACCACCGCATAAGGTCTTCTTCTAACAGCTTCCGTAAGCTGACCGCCTTCTTCGTAGCCGACGTATCCGGGAGGAGCGCCTATCAGCCGGGATACGGAAAACTTCTCCATATACTCCGACATATCGATTCTTATCATCGCATGCTCGTCGTCGAAAAGGAATTCGGCAAGCGCTCTGGCAAGCTCGGTTTTACCTACGCCCGTAGTTCCGAGAAAAATGAAAGAGCCGAGCGGACGGTTAACGTCCTGAAGTCCCGTGCGCGCTCTTCTGATTGCATTAGAAACCGCATACACGGCTTCATCCTGACCGATGACTCTGTTGTGAAGCTCGTCCTCGAGACGAAGCAGTTTGCTTCTTTCGCTTTCCATCATACGGCTTACGGGGATGCCGGTCCATTTTGACACGATCTCGGCGATATCCTCAGCGTCGACCTCTTCCTTAAGCATCTTTTTATCTGTCTGGATTTCGGCAAGACTCGCGGTTTCTTCTTTAAGCTGCTTCTCTATATTATTTATTCTGCCGTAGCGAAGCTCGGCGACCTTTCCGAGATCTCCCTCGCGCTCATATTTATCGGCGAGAGTTTTTGTTTCCTCAATGTCGCTTTTCAGTCCGCGTATCTTTTGTATCTTTTCCTTTTCAAGGCTCCAGTGCATTTTAAATTTATTACGTTCTTCTTCCAGACCGCTGAGTTCTTCTTTAAGTTCTTCAAGCCTTTTAGCCGAAGCTTCATCTTTTTCTCTTTTCAATG
>JBJKTB010000012.1:0-9535 GCA_046703345.1 Ignavibacteriaceae bacterium | reverse complement strand
AACTTCTGCAGAGGGGAATACTTCTTTCAAACATATTTATAGTTAAGATATCCAAATACGCCAAATTCAAGGGGATAGTTGAGCCCATTAAAGTGCTGGTGAAAATTTAGCGCTTTGCATTTCTGTTAAGCCGCTGCTCAACATGCGCAGGATTCTTATTCTTATCATCATAACAGAAAATAAGTTCAGCAGCGCGTTAACTTTGGTACAGCATTTTTACGCTTCCAAATCTCATTTCCCTTAATGCTGCATGGAAAATACTTTCTGCTCAATTGACTGTAATTACTGAAAAAATCGGGACCTTTTATTACAGTAATACCATCATCTATAAACATTCAATATCAGCCGGATCATCCGTATTACCGCAGTTCTAAAGTATATCTGTTTACGGTCATGTCTTAAGGCGTATCAATCCATTAAACTAGAACAGCGAGTCAGATGCTAAAGGGTACGGCGGCATACGCGTTTACTTGCTTTAATCTACTCTATCGTATAATTTTAAGGCTCAACAGATGAAAAATTAAGAGTGTAAAAAAAGAAAAGGAAAAAAATGAGATTGTTCCGCCTTAACAGTATTTTAGTTCTACTTTGCCTTACTATTTCAGTATTAGGGTACGGTCAGAATAAAGAGAAGACTTTCCGTTTTGAGGATCTTAGAAAACTTGTAAATATATCGGATCCGCAAATATCTCCTGACGGAAGCGGAGTGGCATTTATTGTATCCAGGCACAACTGGAAAGAGGATAAGAGCAAGGAGGAGATAGAGCTTATAAAAATAAAGGAAGGGAATTCGCGAGTACTGACTTATAACCGTGAAGGCATATCCCAATTAAGCTGGTCGCCGGACGGGGAAAGACTTGGATTTATTTCGAAAGATCCGGAAACAAAAAAGGGGCAGATTTTCATCATGCCGATGAACGGCGGCGACCCGGTAAGAATAACTGATTCGAAGACGGGAGTAAGCGAATATACCTGGAGCAGAGACGGGAAAACCATAGCGTTTGTAGCGCAGGACACGGTGCCTAATCCGGAAGCAATTAAGCATCATGAGGACGCTTTTAAGGTAACCGATAACAATTACATGGTTAGAGCAGAGCTTCAGCCGTGGCACGTGTGGATAGTGTCATCCAAAGGAGGCAAGGCTAAAAGATTAACCGAGGGAACATTCAGTCTGTGCACCGACCAGGGTTCTATTTCACCATTGGAATGGTCGCCAGACGGGAAAGCGGTAATCTTCCAGCGCTTTCAGGATGTTTGGGAAGGCAACTCATGGCATTCGGTTATCGCATCGGTTGATACGGGAAGCGGCAAAATAAGCAGCGTAATTAAAGAAGAAGGATCCGGTATGCCTTCATATTCCAAGGATGGGAATATACTGGCTTTTATGCGACCGAGGAACGGTGATCAAAATAACGGAAACGCGGTGTATATAGATAAAAGCGGAAAGATTGAAGACGCGACGCGCGAACTGGCCAGGAACTTTAACAGTTATACATGGCTGCCGGGCGGAAAACATATGCTTCTTACCGGAGAGAAGGGAACACATTCGGTGATATGGAAACTTTCTATTGACGGGCATTCGGAACTGTTAAATCTGGGAGGAGTTGAGGAACGCGGTAAAGTAAGCGTTTCAAACAACGGCGCATTAGCGTTTACGGGAAGCACGGCTGATCATCCTACCGAGCTTTATGTAATGACATCGCTGAATTCAAAACCGGAAAGGCTGACGGATTATAACGCTTTTGTCGACAGCTTAGCGCTTGGCAAAACAGAAGGAATCGACTGGAAAGGTCCCGACGGGTTTGATGAGGACGGAGTGCTTACATATCCGGTTAATTATAAAAAAGGGGAGAAATATCCTCTCGCGCTTGTAATACACGGCGGACCGGAAGGCGCATCAACGGAAGCATTCTCAGGCCTTCCTCAGCTGCTTGCGGCTGAAGGCTTCTTTGTATTTCAGCCTAACTACAGAGGGAGCATAAATCTAGGCGACGCATACCAGCACGCGATATACCGCAATACCGGCAAAGGACCGGGCGAGGATGTAATGGCCGGACTGGCAAAGATTGAAAGCACAGGAATGATTGACACGAACCGGATTGGAATTTCCGGCTGGTCTTACGGCGGATATATGACTTCATGGCTGAACGGCTATTATCCGGATAAATGGAAAGCCGCTGTGGAAGGCGCCGCGCTTAACGACTGGGTGATGGATTATACTATCGCTTACTACCAGACAGACGATTTGTATTTCTTCGGCGGCTCGCCGTGGACTGAAAAGTACTGGGACATATGGAGGGATCAATCGCCTATAGTTTTAGCGAAGTACGCGAAAGCTCCAACACTTATTATGGGAGACGCAGGAGATCCGAATGTGCCGATAGTGAACAGCTATGAGATGTACCATGCGCTTAAGGACAACGGAGTTCACACCGAGTTTTATGTTTATCCGGCAGACACCCATTTCCCGCCGGGAATAGTACACTCAACCGACGTATATAAGCGCTGGGTAGGGTGGCTTGTAAAATACGTAAAGAAATAAGCTTCAAATATCATGGAGCGGTTAAGGCCAGGAATGATTTAGATCAGAAATCAAAAGGCAAGATAAAGCCAATCAAAGCGCATTCAGAGTGTATTCAGGGCGCATTCAGAGTGCGCTCTGAATTTAAATATTGCCGAAACTTTTAAGGATAATTTATATTTTAAGCGTAAAGCAGCGCTTTAATTAATATACTCTCAAGATCAGTAATTTTACCGTTTTAAAAGGGTAAAAATTCAGTACCAGTACAACAGAATCAAAGCATGATCTGGTTAAAGTACAGCGCCATTCCCGATGGTTTTTGAGTAAAATACGGTCCCGCGGATATTTCTGACCTATAGAACTTCAAATCAAAATGCCTGAATATGAATAAGAACGCGGGATTTTGAACGTTTTTCTCCAATACGGTAAAAAGTCCTTCAGTTGAAACCGCCCATCCGCTAGTTTTAGTGCCGAATAAATGTTCGCCAGTTACACTGCCGGTGACTAATATTAATGTATTCAGAAAATTAAAAACGTGACCTTTGTGAAGCATAATATCAGGGCCGCCGTTAAGAAGAAGAAGGTTATTACCGATCTGAATATTTGCTAAAAGGCCTTGATAAGAGAAATTTCCGAGGGTATCGCCGCTTACGAGCAGATCCTCAGTTTCAGCGGTAAAAGAGTACTCGAACACAGGCAGTTCGGCGCCGTAAATCTTGGAGGAGAATCCTAAATTAAGACTGTACCCGAGTCTTTCCGTTCTCGGCAGCGGATTGCTCTGCGCCGGGTCAACGAAATAAAATTTCTTCCCGAGATTTGAGACTGAATAGCCGGCTGATGCTTTTAATTTAGGCTTAAAGAAAGCGCCGCCGATTTTTATTTGAGTTTCTTTTAAAAGCAGTTCGTCCAAGGGAGCTATTATCATCGCGCCAATATCGAAGGCTGTACCGGAGGTTTTAAGTCCCGACTCATATCCCGCGACAGGCATACTCGAGAGTTCTGACCGGAATGATTTGACCGAGAAACCTAAATTAAAGAGAAGATAAAAGTTATAGCTTGCGCCTAGACTGAAACAGTCGAATGAATCTAAGTCTTGATACGAAGAAGTATAGTATGAATTGCCGGAGTTAGCCATGAAAAAGTAATCATAAGTAATTTTATTGCGCATGAAGCCGGCACCGATTGACAGAGGTATGCCCCCGCCGTTTGAGTTAAAATTATATCCGAATGTAAATCCGTAAGTTCCGGATGTAATATCAGGCCAATACAGATTATTTAAGCTTGTCTGATCCGGCATGAAAAAGACTGACAGACTGTTGCCGCGCGAATAATAGCCGAGCTGGGAGGGATTATAATAAAATCCTATAGGATCATTCATAGGCAGCGCTGTGCCTGTTTCTCCGGCGCCAATAAAAAGCGGAGACTGCTGTCTAAGGAGAAATGGAAGGGCAGCCTGAGCATAAGCCGGTATATTAGAAGCCGCCGTAGATAGTACGAGAAAGAAAATAAAAGTTTTCATCATTCGCCCCTGTATGAAGTGAGTCCCCGATCAAATTTCAGATAATAATAAAAAAATATTTAGCGGAAATATCAATACTAAAATGCGGTAATTTATAAATATTGCTTTTTTGAACAAAAACTAAGTGTTTTTAAAATTTGTTCTTAGCCTTTTACTTCATAAATTAAGCTGCGGGGCGGGAATAAAAGATATGGAATTTCCTTCAGTTTGTGATAAAAACCGGAAATAATATACATTATTGATATGAATCATTTAATCAAAAAAAAACTACTATTTTAGTTAAAATTACTTATATTAAAGGCATTAGCGGAATTTAACATGCCCGAAGTAGAGAACCACCAAATAAACAAACTGCTGGAAGAAAACCGGCGATTGAAGATTGCCATAGACGAACTGGCGGCTTTGAACGATGTTGCAACAGCCATTACTTCCAACCAGTCGGTTGAAGACGTAATCGATCTGATTGTACGCAAATGCATAAAGCATTTAAAAGTACAGCAGGCGGTTGTAATGCTGCTTGATGAAAGCGACGAGGTTAATCCTTTTCATACCATGATAAGGAAGCAGGATTCGATTTCGTCATTTATGCCTTACAGGCTTGACACACAGCTTACAGGCTGGATGCTAAAGAACAAGAGTCCTTTACTAGTAAACAATTTCAAGGAAGACGGAAGGTTCAAGTACCTGGTTAAGGAAGAATTTCCGATTACAACTCTCTTGAGCGTGCCGATGCTATTAAAGAACAGGATGGTCGGACTTCTTACAGTATTCAACAAACATTCAGAATCGGGATTCACAATAGAGGATCAGCGGCTGCTTTCAATACTGGCCGCACAGTCTGCCCACATAATAGAGAACGCGAGGCTCTACGAGAGAGAGCAGGCGTTAATAAGACTTCAGGAAGAGATGCGGCTTGCGAACAATATACAGGTAAATCTTCTCCCGAAATCAAATCCGGAATTTCCCGGCTACCTGATAGCAGGCAAGAGCATACCGGCGAAAGATGTAGGCGGGGACTATTACGATTTTATTGAAATGAATAACAACCGTCTGGCATTTTGTCTGGGAGATATATCCGGCAAAGGCATTCCCGCAGCGCTGCTGATGGCAAATCTTCAGGCATCGTTAAGAGGGCAGACATTGATGGACATTCACTGCAGCGAATGCGTGGCGTTCACAAACAACCTACTATACAACAGTACCGACGTAGACAAGTACGCTACCTTATTCTACGCGGTGCTTGACTATTCACATCACAAGATAACTTTCTGCAACGCCGGGCACAATGAACCGATACTGGTAGATGAAAAAGAGAACGTGGTAAGACTTAAAGACGGCGGAATGATAGTCGGAATAATGCCCGAGATAGGATACGCAGAAAAGAGCATAGATATTAATCCCGGCTCCTTACTGGTATTATATTCCGACGGAATAACTGAAGCGATGAACTCCGAAGAGGAGGAGTTCGGCGAGGAAAGATTAATAAAGCTTATAACGGGCAACAAAAATTTACCTTCCCGCGACTTAATCGAACTGATTATCAACACTGTGAACAAACACGCGGGAAATCAGGATCAGATGGATGATATGACTCTTGTAGTTATAAAAAGAGAGTCATAGCGTCTGATTACAGCCCGCCCGGAAAAAAGCTATCTGCAGCGGGCGGATGAGCAAGACAAAAAAGTTTTCTGTTTTCAACCTTCTTACTTTAGCGGATAAAGTGCATTAAAAACATTTTTATTTAAAACTCCCCGGAAGGAGGCGGATAAAATGTTCATGCGGTTTCTGCAATTGAACCTTGACCCGAGGTTAATATTAGATTTCAGGAATTTTTACGATACCGAAGTAACCGGAAAGCTGCGTAAAACGCCGGGCTGTCTATTCGCGGGATTAATTAAATCTAAACCGGAAGAGAATGAATATATCTCATTAACATTCTGGAAGACCAGGCAGCAGGCCGAGGATTACGAGAACAGCGAGGTATTCAAAAAACTATTTGAAAAGTCGAGGGGTTATCTAATCGATACGGCCGAATGGAAAGTACAGCTTTCGGAGGATATGGAGCTGCAATACGGTCAGGCCGAAGAAGAACCGAAGATTAAAAAATATTCGGTAGCGGCTGAAAACGGAAGCGGAGAATCTTTTCCAGCCGAGGCTTCCAATTTATACATAAGGGTTCTGTCTTTAATAATTCGGGAAGATAAGCTTGACGAATTCAAGAAGCTTTATACAGATGTGATAATACCGAAGTTGAAAAGCACCAAAGGGTGCAGGTCGGTTTTTCTTACAGAGAGCGTAAGCGGGGAAAACGAGTTTATATCGGTTACCGTATGGGACGGAAAAGAATTCGCGGATGAATACGAATCAAGCGGAAAATTCGAGGAACTAACCGAGCAGGTCAAACATACATTTTCACAGCTGTATCTCTGGAAGATGTCGCTGGATAAGGAGAAAAGATCTAAGTTCGCCACTTCCGACGATTTTAAGGTTGAGGGATACGACATGGTAACCGGAAAGAGTTTTATATAAGCCGGCGGATTCTTTAGTATGCAATATGATTTAAAGAATATAGTAAATCAGGCAGACGCACTTCTTCAGATCAGGAAGGAAGATCTTCGTCCCGGCGACGAGGTGAAATTAAAGACCAGGAATTCTATTTACTCGATTATAGTTCACGACGACGGGAGCTATCTGGTTTCCGGCGGCTGGTTCGATAAGATGGCGATGTCGCCCGCGAAGACTACTATAAACGGATGCACCTGGGGGGGAAGTACTATTAAGACGGATATTATCGCCGCATGCGGATTGTACCTGGAGTTCGGGAACAGAATTATAACAAGCGCTATCCAGGAAATAATATATTTCCCGAGAGATTTGAAAAATTGATGCCCATGAATTAAGCAGGGATTGAGTTGCGGAAGGGATTTTATAAAGAGTATTATAGACATGCTGCTCTTTAATATCCTTTATATGCTGAGATTACATGCCTTTGAGTTAAAATTATTGTCCGAGGATATAAAATAGTTCTCTTAATCGAAAAATTATAAGGGAATTGAAGGTAAGATTATGGTAGGCTCAAAAATTCTTCATTATAAGATATTAGAAAAACTGGGCGAAGGCGGAATGGGCGTGGTATACAAAGCCGAGGATATAAAGCTTAAGCGTCTAACCGCGCTTAAATTTCTGCCTTCACATATAAGCTCTTCCAAAGAGGATCTGGCGAGATTTAACCAGGAGGCTCAGGCGGCGGCTATATTGAGCCATCCGAATATATGTACAGTTTACGCCATCGAAGAAGATGACGCGCGGCAGTTCATCGCGATGGAATATATAGACGGAAAAACGCTTAGCAGACGGATATCGGATTCGCCGCCGAGTACAAGCGAAGCTATATCCTACGCAATACAAATCGGCGAAGCGCTGCAGGAAGCTCACGCGAACGGTATTGTGCATCGCGATATCAAATCAGAGAACATAATGGTCAACTCGAAGAACCAGATAAAGGTAATGGACTTCGGCCTCGCAAAATTGAAAGGCTCTATAAAATTAACCAAAGCATCGAGCACTGTAGGAACTCTTGCCTACATGGCGCCGGAGCAAATACAGGGCGGAGAGGTTGACGCACGTTCGGATATTTTTTCGTTCGGGGTCGTTTTATTTGAAATGCTTACGGGTATACTTCCGTTTAAAGGCGAGCACGATGCGTCGATAATGTATGCCATATTAAATGAAGAGCCTGATTCGCTTCAAAAATATTTACCGGAAGCAAGCTCAGATTTATCTCATGTAATAGAAAGAGCGCTGGAAAAGGATCCTGAGGACAGGTACCAGTCGATGAAGGACATAGTTATTGAGCTAAGAAGGATAAGCAAGCGTACAGGCAGCGTCTCAAGAAAAATGATACATAGTGAGGGTATAACTGAAACAAGGATTCCATCATCCGCGGCGTTACACGAAGAGCCGGTACTGAATAATGAAATACATGAAAACAAAAAATCTTCGGGAAATAAAAAAACATTAATAATTTCATCTTCGGCTGCGGTAATTGTATTAGTGGTGATACTCGGGTATCTATTCTTATTCAACAAAGGCGAGGCGCCCGCCGTAGGAAAGTCGATTGCAGTGCTTCCGTTTAAGAATATGAGTCCGGATAAAAGCGACGACTACTTCAGCGACGGAATAACCGAAGACATCACGGTAGAGCTATCTCAAATCGGCGACTTGAAAGTGATTGCAAGAAATTCTGTATTGAAATATAAGAACAGCGATGCCAGCATTAAGGAAATAGGCAGCAATCTCGGAGTATCTTCTATACTCGAAGGAAGCGTTCAGAAGGAAGGAAACGAAGTACGGATAGTTGCGCAGCTGGTTGACGTTAATACAGGCGAGTATTTATGGGCAGGAACTTACGACAAACAGCTTACGCAGATATTCGCAATTCAAAGCGACGTATCTAAGCAGATAGCGAACGCGCTGAAGGCGAAGCTTACTCCAGAAGAGGAAAACAGGATAAACCAAAGACCCACTGATAATATAACCGCCTAGCAATATTATCTTAAAGGCAGGGAGTATTATTACCGTTATTCGAAAGACGATAACGAAAACGCGATTAGATTATTTAAAGAAGCGCTTCGTCTTGATCCCAACTACGCGCTGGCTTACGCGGGATTAGGCGACTGTTACGGTCAGAGATTCCAGAAGTTCGGTTTCCCGGATGAATGGAATGATTCCGCGATAGCAGTAAGTAAAAAAGCGATTGAAATAGATCCCAAACTAGGTGAAGGCTACAAAGCTCTTGCACTGGCGCAGTTCAATAAAGGCTGGATGCAGCAGGCTCTCGAGACGAATTTGAAGGCTGTTAAATTGAATCCAAACTACTGGCCTGCGATTGGAAACGTCGGAGCGGTTAATCAATTTATGGGAAATTTGGCTGATGCGGTGAAGTGGGACAATAAAGCCAATCAGTTGAATCCGACCGGGGCTTTCGGGTACGCAATGATGGGCGACTTATATACGCTGCTGCATGATTACAAAAACGCCGAAAAGAATTTGAATATAGCGTTGAATCTGCAGCCCGATTTAATACCTGCTTATGTTAATTACGGTCATATGTACTTCATACAGGGAAATTATGAACTAGCTGTAAAGGAATGCGAAAAGGCTTTGTCTATAGACCCCGAGGTTCCGCAGGCGCTTCTTTTGACGGCAGCATCTTATCTAAAAACCGGAAATTATAACAAAGCATCCGGCCTACTAAAGAAAGTTACAGCAAACAGCATATTTCAGATAAACTCGAATATTTACCAGGCTTATATCAGTCTGAAGAAGAACGATAAGAAAGACGCAGCAAATTATATTCAATCAGCCGAGAAGCATCTGAATAAATTTATATCGCAAGGAGACAAATTTAATCCGGATGTACTTCAAATGTTCTACCTCGAATTATTGAAAGGCAACAAGTCTGAAGCTTACAGCTGGTTAAACAAAGCGGTTGA
>JBJKTB010000011.1:0-3739 GCA_046703345.1 Ignavibacteriaceae bacterium | reverse complement strand
AAATTTTATCTAATAAACCTCTTCGTATTCGCAGCATAACTGAGCGGCGGATTGAGCTAGCCCGTAATTATCAAGCACGAACGTATGAAGCGCGGGCACAATTGCCCTTAATTCGCGACCCGCTTTTAATATCGTCTCCCTTACTTCATTCAGCTCGGCGTTCCCGGCTTGTTCGTTCTCACGCTGAAATAATTCAAGCTTTAAATTTGCGTACATTAAAAGATGTATAACTCCCCCGTGAAGTTCTCTGGCGATTCTTTTCCTTTCGTCTTCAACCGCTGAGATCAATGTTTTGACAAACCTGTTCTCGTAGCTCTTAAGCGCCTCTTCGGCTTCTTTCCGGTCGGTAACATCCTGCGCTATTCCTAAAACCTGCTCCGCCGCTCCGTCTGATGTTCTGCTGAATACTGTAGACCTGCTTGTAAGCCACCTGAAACCGCCTGATACGGTTTTAATCCTGAATGTCGACTCGACTATCTCGCCGTCCTTTGCCTTCTTAATCCTCTGCTGATTCTTTTTATACTCTCCCGACTCTTCCGGATGTTTAAGCGCGGCAAAATGCTTTATATCCATTGATGTAAATTCATCCGTGCTGTAGCCGAATAATTGCGCTGTCTGCTCGTTAACGTAAGTAAACCTTCCTTCGCTCAAATCGTAAATATAAAGTATGTCCGGTATGGTATTTACAATTCTTTGAGTTACATTCTGTATTCCCCGAAGCGCTTCCTCGTAATGCGACCTGATAGTCGTATCGGAATTGATACCTATTACTCTTAACGGATTTTTTTCGCTGTCAGCCTCAGTAATCTTTGCGTTGCTGTGTATCCACCGCCATCCCTGAAACTTGGTCTTCATCCTGAACTGAAGTTCTAGCTCGGCTTTACCGTCTTTAAGCGCCCTTTTTATCTTTTTTCTAATCGACTGTACGTCCTCAGGATGTATCATATCTAACCAGTTTATCCTGTCGCTTACCCGCGCCCCCGCGTAACCCATCATTGATGAGAATACTGGGGAAAAGACAATCTTTTCCTTTTTGAAATCCCAGTCCCAAACTCCCACGTTCGTAATGTCTACCGCAGTCGTCAGCCAGCTGTTCTCTTTTCTGATTTCAGCTATCTCTTCGTCTTTCTTCTTTAATGATTTCTTCAGCTGCTTGTTCTGCCGCTTCAGCTCTGCCGCCTCATCCTGAAGCGAAACCTCTTTTTTATCGTTTTTTCTCATCTGCAGATTATTTACGCATTATTGATAAAAATATGTTGATTTTATTAACATACTAACCTTTTAGTCGGATCTTCTTACTGATCTTCCTGGCTATATCTATATATTCGAAAAATTCGCGGAAATTATAACCTTTATCATATAATAATCGAGCTTTACCGCGAATTCTTGAATTATTATTAATACGCTCTCCGTACCGGTTTCAGCGCAAATTAATAATTTAAGTTATCCATTAAAAAGTAATAAATTTTTTACTCCCCTACACAAATAATTATCAGCGAATAGTTAATTTTTAATTTATTCATACCGGCTAATTTCACCGGATTTATCCTGAATATGCATCTAATAGCTGATTAATCAGCCAAATATCCTCATTATTCCTTTTATATTCCTATTTGGTCTCGTTTTGATTTCGTTTTGAATTCGTTTTGATCTCGTTTTGATTTCGTTTTGATTTCGTTTATCTGCTGTTGTTATTTTAGCATGATTTAGTTCATCAATTTAACATACGCTCCGGTTTTACCGATTGAATATTTTCAAGCATCTCGTATCGAACTGTCCATCTCCCGATTTTGCTGATTTTTTTAAAGCATAGTACCTTTTTTATTGCCGGCTATACCTTTTTTTTAGAATAAAAAATAAGTTAAATTGACCGGGTAAAATTTCTAATTATTGTCAATTTCGGAAGGGTTCAAATGGGGAATGAAACCCAAATCAGAAAGAAAGCGGCAATTATATCTTTGTCTATCGGACTCGGGATGTTTGCCGCAAAAATGGGAGCTTTTCTGCTCACCGGATCGGCTGCTATCTTCTCAGACGCCGCCGAATCCGTGGTCCATGTTCTCGCCACTTCCATGGCGCTCTACAGCATTCTTCTCAGCGCTAAACCGGCTGACGATTCCCACCTTTACGGTCACGGCAATGTGGAATATTTCTCTGTGGGTATTGAGGGCTTTCTTATCGTGGTTGCCGCTCTGTTTATTATTTATACCGCAGTTCTCGATATTATTAAAGGCCCGGATCTTAAACAGCTCGATACCGGCGTAATAATTATCTCCGCTGCCGGAATAATAAATCTCTTTCTGGGCGCTTTCCTTGTAAGAACCGGGAAAAAAACCAACTCTATGACGCTCGCAGCCGACGGTAAACATGTGCTTACAGATTCTTATACAAGCATCGGCGTAATTGTAGGCGTTATCTTAGTTATGATTACCGGCTTTCAGCTCTTCGATCCGATCTTCGCTATTGCCGTCGCGGTTAATATTCTCTTTACCGGCTATAAGCTCGTCCGTGAGTCAATAGGCGGCTTAATGAACGAAACCGATCCTGTGCTTCTTGATAAAATTGTTAATGCCCTTATCGGACTTAAGGAAGATTACTGGATTGATATTCACTGGCTCAGGTTCTGGAAATCAGGGCAAAGCATATTCATCGACTTCCATCTTATACTTCCCTATTACTACAGCATCCGCGATGCTCACCTTGAGGAAGATAAGATCGAAGATGCGCTTCTTAAGATTGTACCTAGTTCGCAGATTAAAATACACATGGATTACTGCACAAGCGAGAACTGTAAATACTGCAGTTATTCAAATTGTGAGGTACGAGAAGCAGCCAAATCGGTCGATCTCAATTGGAACCGCGATAAGCTTATCGGCGAGCCGGTTAACCCCAAAACCCACATTACTTAAACCAAACCTCCGAGGTTTTCCTAAACCTCGGAGGTTTGGTTTACAGCGACTTCCCGCTCGCGTCCCTTCCGTCGTCAATATTTCTGTCCTGCCTTGGCTTATAGTTGTTTATCATGTAGCTTACGCCGAACATAATGCTGCGGCTGTTCTGCCTGGCAAAATCTGTCCGGTAATAATAATCGCTGCCGAATGTCTCGTTGCTGTATGTTGACGAGTTAAGAATGTCTGAAATATATAAGCTTACTCTCAGCTTTCGGTCCATAAAGCTGCGGCTAAGATACAGCGAGAGATTAGTATTGCTTTTGCTTGTAACTCTGCTTGTCTTTGTTTCCGGCGTAAACCTGAACGAGATGTTCGTGTTCAGCTCCCAGCCAAGGTTCAATCCTAGAGTTAGGTTAAACCATTTATGATATCCCCAGTCGGAAAGGTCTTCGGTTAAATAAGAGCCGACTTTCTTCCTGTAATTGTAGCCGAACTGCGCGTTAAGCATGCTTATGAAATTAGGCAGATGGAACGGTGCTATGGGACTGTTGTAGTAAGGAAAGGTCAGCTCTACACCGTATGTCTTATTAGAGCTCAGGTTAACCGGACTGCTGTATGTAATGCTGTCCTGCACGTTTGCCATTACGTAATCGAAAAGCCCTGTAGTATAGACATAATAAGCGTTGATATACTGCGATAAATTTATCGAGTATGAATTTATAAAATAAGGCTTAATATCCGGATAACCTGCGGTGTAGCTGTTCGGCCCGTTGTACTGCTTGAAGGGATTTACGTAATACATCTGCGGATACCTTACTCTTCTGAAAACATTAAGGGTAAGCTGGAAC
>JBJKTB010000010.1:0-4468 GCA_046703345.1 Ignavibacteriaceae bacterium | reverse complement strand
TAATGTAAATCTCGCCATCTGGTAAGTCGGTAAAGACTGATTACTTCATCGGCGTAATCGTCGGGAGTTTCGCAGACTCAAACTTTTACTTAATGAATGTTGGAAGGAAGCTTCGCGTTTTTAATTTCTCCGAGAAAAAAACGGGTAATGTTTTCCACAGTCGATTGAAAATCAACTATAACTTTCTTGGAATTCATTTTTTCCAGAAACTCAAGAACAACTTCGTCTTCTTTATAGGCTAGGAACGCGTGATCCATTTTTTCAACAAGCGGATCTATAACGTCGCGCAGATGATAGTAATCCATCACCATGCCGTTTTCCATTACGTCCCCTTCTATCTCAACAAGCATTTTATAAGAATGGCCGTGGATGTTCTTGCATTTGCCGAAATGCTCGGGAAGACGGTGGCCCATTTCCCAGTTAAATTCTTTTGCTATTTTCATCATACCCCTTTCGCGTTGGGTTCCCAAATAAATTTATGCATCTGAAGCTGAAATCTAACGCCGAGCTTATCTTCGAGTATCCAGTTAACCAGAGTCAACGGCTCCAGCTTACCGAATACCACAGAGAAAAGTATCTCGCATTTTCCGGCAAGCCTATATTCATCGACGGCTTGTTTGGCCCATTCGTAATCTTCTCTCGAACCTATCACAAACTTCAGCTCGTCTGTTTTTTTTAGATGATCAAGGTTGGCGTAAAGATTCTTCTTCATCATCCCGCTGGAAGGTGTTTTAAGATCCATTATAATTTTCACACGGGAATCGATTTTATCAATCGGCAGGCTTCCGCCTGTCTCCAGCAGAACCTCGTAGCCGCTGTCGCAGAGTTTCCGCATAAGATCAAGACTTTCGTTCTGCACCAGCGGCTCTCCGCCGGTAATTTCCACCAATCCGCACCCGTACCCGGCAACTTTTTCGATGATCTGCTCAACGTTCATATCGGCGCCTTCGTAAAACGCGTACTCGGTATCGCAGTAGGTGCATCTCAGATTACAGTATGTAAGTCTAACAAAAACGCACGGAAGCCCGGCCTTTGTGCTTTCGCCCTGCACAGAATAGTATATTTCGTTAACTTTCAGCATAAAATCGAACTTTTTTAATAATTTAGCTATTAAAATTACAAAAGTTAAATTTGACATCAAATAAAGGATTGAGTATATTTAGGGTCAATTTTTTAATATCTAATTAAGGGATTTTTCAATATGGCAAGTCACAAATCGGCAAAGAAAAGAATTCGTACGAACGAAAGAAAACGCGTAGTGAACAAGATGGCTGAATCGAAGATTAAAACCGTGGTAAAGAAAGCTCTTACCGCAACCGAACAGGAACAAGCCGAAAAATTGTACAAAGATGCCGTTGCGCTGCTCGATAGAACAGCGACAAAAGGTAAAATTCACCTTAATAACGCCTCAAGAAAGAAAGCTGCTTTAACCAAACACTTGAACAGCTTAAAAGCAGCTAAAAAATAATTACACTAACTTACCCTCGTGTCACAAGGCTCTTCGATCTTGAAGAGCCTATTTAATTTTAAACTTCTATAACTCTTCAACCGCGTCTATGCCTTCCGGCATCGGCAGATAAAATCTTATCGGCTGTATCGAACCGTCTCTCTTTATAAGTCTGTCCACGCGTTTTTTGATTATTACGCTGTGCTCGATGTGAACATCGTCTTCTATGATTGAGCCGAATATATAACTCGTACCCTTTATCAGCACTCCCTTGCCTATCCTTAAAGGATATTCGTCGCTTCCCGTCATGTTAACGCTCGACTCGATCATCGAATTATCGCCGATTATTATGTTCCCCTTTATGATGTCGCCGGAAAGTATCTGAACGTTGTCCCCAATCTTAAGCGTCTGCTCCGGGAAGGTTGAAAGATGAACGTTGGGCATTACTTTTACGTTCTTCCCGAAATGAACATTGCCGTTTACATAAACGTTTTTCTCGAGCTCCAGATTATAATTTAACTTAACGCCCCTGCCTATGTAAACGCCCTTTCCTATTTTTATATCCAGAGGAACATTTTTTTTATCGGCTTCTATAATATCATCGACAACCATTTCCTCTATATAAAAATCTTCCGGGTCGTCTATCTGAATTATGTCTTTAAGTCTCTCGTAAACTTTCTTCCGCGCGACGGCCTCCATCTCCTTGAGAACCGATTTATTATTAAAACCCATCACAACGTACTGCTCGAGAGGACTTACCGCATTAACCGAAAATCCTTTTTTGTTAAACAGCGCTATAAGATCCGTAATGTAAATTTCGTTCTGCGCGTTGTCGCTTGATATAGAATTTACAAGCGATGTCAGCTTGTCGTACTTGAACGCGTAAACTCCCGAGTTGAATTCTTTGTTCTCTATTAATTCTTTTTTTGTAAAAGCGTAAGTGCGGCTGCCGTATTTTACCTTGTAAGACTCGCCGTCCGGCAGGGCGAGTATGTCTTTGTGCTCCATAATCCGTATTACTTTGCCGGAGTCTTTTCCTGATGACTTGCCGTTCTCGTCTTCAGGCTTTACGCGTATTATCCTGCCGTAAGAATTTTCTTCGGGCTCGCCGTCGAATATACCGGTAAGGACCATCATATCGCTGTTTGTATTGACGAATTCTTCCCTGAAGCGCTGCACCGTAGCGGAGTCTATAAGTCCCATATCGCCCGGAAGCACGAATACGGTTCCTTCGAATTTATCGGGATTAATCTTTTCAAGCGCCACCTGAACCGCATGTCCGGTGCCGTTCTGATTTTCCTGATACGCGAAGAGGGTTGAATCTCTTTTGCCGAAAACCTGCATTACGTCCTGCGCTTTTATACCCACGACAAGAATGATGTTCATATCCTTTTTGCCGTTGCGGCACGCGTTGTATACGCGTTCAACGGTCGGCACTCCCCAGATCTTATGAAGCATTTTTGATTTCTGGGATTTAATTCTCTTACCGTGGCCGGCCGCGAGGATTATTGCAACTTCGTTTACGCCGTAATTTATCTGCGAGGAATGTGTTTCAACCATGGAGTAAATTTCTTTGTGTTCCGATGCTTCCATCAGCCTCTCCGTCAAATGTCGATTTATTTATAATACTGCATAAAAAATTAAACAACCAAATGCCTATTTCCAAATGGACGGCTGTTCAGTCTGATTAAATCTCGGTTAATACTAAATCACCGGTTAATTATTCTGTTGAGGCGCTTCTTCAAGGTAAATTACCGAAGAAAGGGCGGCAATTAAAAACGCGAACAGCACTGATAGTACCGGTGAGTCTATAAAACCTGCGGTCAGCGCGGAAAGTATTAGCGCGGTAAAGCCCAGCAGAATGCCCGTGACGATAATTTTAAATTCCGCATCGCTCTTCTTTTCCCTTATGAACAGCAGCGCTCTCAGCATGAAGTACACAATTATTGTTATGAACGCGACCAGACCGAGTATGCCGCTCTCAAAATAAACCTGTATAAAATCGTTATGCCAGCTCCCTATGCCTTTATCAGAAAGCCGGCTGCGATATGGAAAAATATTATGGAAAGTTCTCGGGCCGAAACCTAATAAAGGATGCTCAAGTACGAGCGCCTTTGCTCCTTCAAGCAAAATATTTCTGTCGGAAAGCACGGTCGGGTTTTCAACACGCCTTGTAATTTCAGCTTTGTTGTTTTGAAAAGAAAGAAGCGATACGACAACCGCCACCGCCGCAATAACAATAGCCGGTTTGATTTTTACGGTTCTAAGAACAAGCGCCGCCGCCGTTACTAGAATAGCGATCGCTATATTCGTCCTTCCCATAGATGTAATAATTCCGGCAAGAATAAGTCCGAGCCCCGCCGCCCTGTAAAGCCAGCCGTATTTAATTTTTTCTTTAATTTGAAGAACGGCCGTTATCCCCAAACCTACTAACAGATAAGAAGAAAACGTTGCGTATCCGGAAGAAAACGACTGCGCCCTGTCGGCCAGCTTAAGATTGAATAAAACCAGTCCCACCACTGCTATCGCGATTGACGAAGCGGCAAAGATCTTAACCGCGCTTATTAATTTTTCTCTGCCGAGAGCTTTTAGATAGAAGCTGAACGCGAAGAAGCTGAAATAGAAAAGCGCATCTTTATAGTAAGACTGCGCGCTAACCGACGGATACTGGGAAAAAACTATAGAAGCGATCCTGACAAGGCCGAAGATTACTATTAATACGGTATAGACGTCAAAGGCTTTTCTTTTATCCTTAATATGCTCGAACAGCCAGAGAACAGAGAGAAGTCCCGCGAAGAGCTCAAGCAGAAAGAGCGAAAGCATTAAGCTGCATATCGATGCGATGAGAATAAAGTAAGGGATCCGGGGATTAAATCTCGTTGATACCATTAGTTTGTCTTACCGGGATTAAGTTTTCAATCTCTGAACTGCATTTCGTAAAATTTTCTGTAAAGGCCGCTTTCATCTTTTATCAGGTCGTCATGTTTTCCAGTCTGTATAATTTTGCCGTTGTCGAGAACT
>JBJKTB010000009.1:0-19412 GCA_046703345.1 Ignavibacteriaceae bacterium | reverse complement strand
CCGGATTCTTCTGGGCATAAGTTATTGAGAACATAATGCATAGCACAATCGGGAGAAACGAGAGAAATTTGAAATTTAATTTCATGACTGCCCCTTTTGAAATTTTGAATTAAATATATATTGATACTTGCGGAAGTGCCCCTTTAGGCGGTAAAAACAGCTACAATTTAATAAAATAATTCTTTAAGTAAAGTAGATTTTTAAAAGGCCGCGATTTTTCTTGAAAATTGGAAGTGTCCTTCAAAAGATTATTATCTAAGAACATATAACATTCAGCTTTGTAATGCTTTCCAGTGTACCGGTGCTTTACCAATCCTGCTCTTGTGTGAAATCATGAGTCTCTTGCGCGGCAAATATTCAGCTCTATTTTATTTAATTATAGTAACTTAACTGCCTAAATGGGATGTGTATTTTTTATAATTTCTTCAACTGTGCCCGACCTCATATGAATTATATAACATGATTCATATTATAAGCCGCGATCGAATAATATAAACAAACAGGAGATATCGTATGTGTAAGAAATCGTTTTTAATATTGTTTCTTTTCGTGGGGATGACCGTATTAACGAAAGCTCAATCGGCTGCTTATCTGGGTCCGCAGGTAGGATGGTACAAGGCTTCCGGCGCGGATAACAGCAAATTTATGATAGGCGGAGCGTTCAGAACTAAATTATCACCCGGCTTCGGCCTAGAAGCTTCGATCAATTACAGACAGGAATATTACAATAACGGCAATGTAAGAGTAACAAGCTGGCCCGTTATGGTAACCGCACTGCTCTATCCGATCAACTTCCTTTACGGCGCTATCGGCGTTGGATGGTATAATACGGCTTTCGATTATAAGCCTCAGCTTCTGTACTTCGGACCGAGCAGTGAGACCGAGCAGAAATTCGGCTGGCATTTCGGTGCCGGGGTTCAATTCCCTCTCAGCTCAAATGAAGACAACCCGAATACTATCCTAACGGCAGACGTGAGGTATGTTTTCTTAAATTACGACTTTCAGAAAATGCCCGGAGCGTCTGATCTTAAAAGCGACTATGTTGTGCTGAATTTAGGCCTGCTTTTTCATTTGTAAATGATATTGAAAGGAAAGACATCATGCGCAGAATATTTGTATTTATGCTGGCATTGTTTGTATTATGCGCGGTGGGCAGCGCGTACGCTCAATTGCATATAAGCGTTAACTTTAACCTGAATACTCAGCCGGCCTGGGGCCCGGTAGGATACGATTACGTTGATTATTATTTTCTGCCCGATATCGATGTTTATTACAGCGTTCCGCTTCACTTGTTTTATTTTTATGATGAAGGACGCTGGATTAGCAGGGAACGCCTGCCGGAACGTTATCACGATTATGATCTCTACAGATCGTATAAAGTAGTGGTGAATGAGCGCGATCCATGGCGGCATAACAGGTATTTCAGAGAAAAGTATTCATCGGACAGAGATCGTCATGACCAGGAGGTGATACGCGACAGCCGCGATCCCAGATACTTTATCAATAAGCATCATCCGATGCATAAAGAATGGCTTAAAGAGCATAGAGACGATAGAGGCAGAGACCACGGCCGTCATGAGGGCAGAGACAAAAGAGACGAAGACAGGCATGATCATTAATTAAATCTAAAATGTGCAGTTAAAAATTAAATGCAAGTCTATCCCGGATTGAAATTTATTTTTCAATCCGGGCGCGGCTTGGTTAAAATTTAATTTGCAGAAGTTGCGAAGAATGAATACCGTCATGAAGTTATTAGAGACTTGGCTGATTGAATGCTGATCCTCATAAATTATTCTAACATTCCAGCAATCCGTTTTTACATGATAGATGCGAAAATAAAACTTGCCGGATAAGTTCGGTTAATTTATTTATGATATTCAATCTATTATTTATTGCTTAAAAGACGGCAGGTAATTTGTCCGGATTATTTTAGTGGTGCGTAACTGTTATAAAAAGACAAATGCTTTATTATCTGATGTCTTCCTCAAAAGTAGGTACGGCAATAATATCAGCCGGCTTTCCTTCCTCAATAACGGCGGCCGTAAGTTTATTTCCGGCGAAAGCCGATGTATCGATGTAAAGCACATTTCCTGTTTCATTGTAGGTAACCTCTGCTCTTCTTGTGTGCCCAACAACCTGAAGCTTGCCTATGTTAAGAAGCTCGCCTCTGGTCCATAAGATTCCGTCGGAATCGGAGATACCGCCTCTGAATATTTGCTCTAGCTTAACGTCATCATTAAGAGTCTCGGATGAAATACGTCTTCTGTACTTTTGGGAAATTCCGGCGTGGGATATAAAGCAGTCGCTTAAATTGTAAAACAGCGGGGCGCCGAAAATGATATCCAGATGCTCGTCGATTTCATTCTCATAGCCCTCATAAGACGCCATTGTACTTTCGTAGCCGTTGAACAGCCAGGAAGATCCCATATCGCTGGCGGGATATCTCATAAAATAATAGAACATATAATCGTGATTTCCCGGCGTGAATTTAATCCCTTCGGAAAGTATATATTCCACAGTCTGCCTGCCGTAGTTCCCTCTGTCGATTAAGTCGCCGACGCTGAATATTTCTATACCCGGGTATTTTAACCTGATTTCTTTTACCAGTTCGGTTAATGTGTTGAGACAGCCGTGTATATCGCCAATTACCGCGACCATGCATTATTTCCCTTCGAGTTTATGAGATCAAATCTCACGTGAATATAATTATGTGTGAACTATAATCATATAGTTGAATCATAATTAATCGGAGATTGCCTTTATAAATCCGGATTTCGCTCAAATGCTGAATCCAGCAGTTATTCCGTACGCATACTGCTTAATGTTAACAACTTGAGCGTATTTTATTACATGCAAATTTTTTTTAATTGTATCCGCGTTACAAAGTTAAGAAATTCCGAATTATTTGAGTAAAATCATTTTTTTACTAGTCGAATAATTCCCGGCTCTTAAAGTGCAGATGTATATGCCGGAAGATAAATTTGAGGCGTCAAACTTTTCTTGATGTCCTCCTGCGGCTTGTTCCTGATCGACAAGCGTGGCAACGGTTCTGCCGAGAATATCGTAGATTTTTAAAAGCACTTTACTGTCAGCAGCCAGCCTATAGCTTATTACTGTTGAGGGATTAAAAGGATTGGGATAATTCTGCATAAGATCAAACGAAGGTAAATTTGAATTTTCGTGTCTTATTCCGGTTACTGAAAAATGATCGGCAATACCGTTCCATAAATCGGGACCGGTTCCCTCATAGCCCAGCGCCCACATTCCTACGCCTTTTAATTTATACTTAATCGCCAGATCGTATTTAAGCCCCAGACTCGAATCATTGTCGAACCAGACCTGGCACCAGGTGGTATCGTTAATTCTCCATGTATACCAGGGGCATTCCTGCACGTCATCCCATTGAAGGCCGCAGACTTCCGCGCCTGCGATGCTTTTATAATACGGCAGAAAAGATAAAAAGCTTACAACCGGTACGTGAGGATCCGGCGTCTTAGTGAACCACTTATTGCCGTAAAACGGAACACCGAGTATAAGCTTCTCAGGTTCATTCTTAGTTACTGCTCCGTACTGAATCATCACTGTATTCTTGAGATTCTGTATTGCGCCTACCATCGGCGCGGTAGCGCCTGTAGTCTGGCTGAAGCTGCCGGCATATGCATATCCCATAATGAAAATATAATCGCATGCATCGGCCAGACCTTTAAAGTTCCAGAGACCTCCCCAGTTATAATGCGGCCCGTCGAATGATATCTCCGATCCGGGTACTTCTTTATGAAGATATGAAGTAAGTTCCGCCATAAATTCGTTCAAGAGGCTCCCGCAGTCGGATGGATAAAATCTCTCGAAATCAACATTCACCCCGTCAAGTTTGTAATTAATTAATTCGTCTTTCAGGTTCACAAATAAATTTTGTTTTGCCGACTCGGAGTTGAGTAAATAATGCATTTGCGACTCTGAAAAGTTGGAGGTGCAAACAATTATTTTAACGCCGTTCTCGTGCGCCTTGTTTATCACGTCGGTCCAGGGCCAGTATGCGGGTTCCTTTAAATTGCCTAGACTATCGGCAGAGAAATCAGTACAGGCTATATGTGTTAGCAGATCGTATCTTATATAATTTCTTTCCTTGAGGTACAGATTGCCGGGAAGAAACCCGAATACGGCGGCAGTTAAGCCCGTCTGCACTTTCTGCAGAGGAATAAGATCGCCGCCTCTGACGCCCGACTTAGCGGCTGCATAACTTTTGCCGTTTCCGGATATAACATGCGCGTATTCGGCCGGGTAAGATTTTTCAGATAATAAAGATGAAATAATTATAAAAAGAAAGACTGCGCTGAGGTATTTCATGATGAGCATCCGCTTTCCGGACTCTTTTTAAATTTTTCAAAGAGTCCGGATTAAATTACTGAACTGAACATTTCAAATGAATTTATTATCGCGCGCGTATCTTGAAAGCTCTTCCCTGAAATCCGGATGAGCTATATTGATAAGCTCTTTTACTCTTTCGCGAATCGGTTTGCCGAAAAGCTGCGCCGTTCCGTATTCGGTTACAACGTAATGCACGTCTCCGCGTGTTGTAACCACTCCGGCTCCCGGCTTAAGCTGCGGCACAATCCTGGATATCTTAAAGTCCGTTGTTGTTGAAGGAAGCGCGATTATAGGCTTTCCGCCTTCCGATCTTGAAGCTCCTCGTATAAAATCGAGCTGTCCGCCGAATCCGCTGTACAGTCTAGTGCCTATTGAATCGGAGCAGACCTGGCCGGTTATGTCTATCTCAATAGCGGAGTTGATAGCAACCATCTTGTAGTTCTTCGCTATCACGAAGGGATCGTTAACGTACTCCTGCCTGTGAAACTCTATCATCGGGTTGTTATCTATAAAATTATAGAGCTTTTTTGTGCCCAGCACGAATCCGGCAACTATTTTTCCCGGATGAAGAGTCTTCATTTCGTTGGTTATTATTCCTTTTTCCACCAGGTCTATTGTGCCGTCTGAGAACATCTCGGAATGTATGCCGAGCCCTTTCCTGTCGGATAGAAACTTTAATACGTAATCCGGTATGGCGCCTATTCCCATCTGAAGAGTTGAGCCGTCTTCGATAAGATCAGCGATATTCCTGGCGATCTTCATATTAACTTCGGTCACTTCCGGCGGTGCGTCCCTTTCTCCCTGCGGCAGCTCGGCTATTTCTTCGTCGATTTCAACTATATAGTCTATCTTGCTGATGTGAATAAAACTGTCGCCCAGCGAACGAGGCATATGCTTGTTAACCTGTGCGATAACAATCTTCGCTTTCTCCGCTCCCGTTTTAGTAAGTCCGACTTCCACGCCGAAGCTGCAGAATCCGTGCTCGTCCGGAGGAGAAACATTTATTAAAGCAACATCAAGTTTTATGTAGCCTTTCGCGAAAAGCAGGGGCGTTTCATAAAGGAAGATCGGAGTGAAGTCGGCTCTTCCCTCTTTTACTGCGAGGCGCGAGTTAGCGCCGATGAAGAAAGCGTTATGCCTGAAATGGTCTTCCATTCCGGCATTCATGTAAGTTACATCCCCTACAGCAAGCGCGTGCATTATCTGCACATCTTTCAGTTCGTCTTTTCTTTCAACAAGCGCTTCGAAAAGTTTTGTGGGGAAGGCGCAGTTGGAATGCGCAAGGATTTTGTCGCCCGACTTAACGGCTCTTACAGCTTCTTGAGCGGTAACTATTTTTTTGTTGTAGGCCTGCAGTATGCCGAAGGGCACTGCGTTTTTTGAACGTATTTCTTCTGTTGATACCATTTCTTAAACTCTCATTATAACTCTTTTGGAGCAAGTTGAATCCTAATTTAATTATCTGTCATGTTCCCCGGTACTTTTTGGCCCGGCATGATCATGTCGGCGGATATATCAGTTTGTGGAGAATACCCGCAGTTTCCTGTATTCGAGTCCGAAGATGCTAGCAATTGCTTCGTTAGAGCAGTAACCGTTATATGAGCACACACCTTTCGATAGCCCGGTGTCTCCGAGAAGCGCGTTAGCAA
The DNA here is from genome assembly GCA_046703345.1 of Ignavibacteriaceae bacterium. Classification (GTDB taxonomy): domain Bacteria; phylum Bacteroidota; class Ignavibacteria; order Ignavibacteriales; family Ignavibacteriaceae; genus FEN-1297. The sequence continues at coordinate 13,395 of JBJKTB010000009.1, read as the reverse complement.
GTCCGTTATCAGCTATGTTCTGTATATATGTTAACGCCGCGTTATTAAGACCGTAGCTCGCGGTTTTGGCAACCAGCGCGGGCATATTAGGCACACAGTAATGCAAGACATCGTGCATATGGTAAACGGGATCGGAAAGAGTAGTAACGTGACTCGTTTCAATGCATCCGCCCTGATCAATTGAGACATCAATAAGCACGGCGCCTTTTTTCATCTGCTTAACCATATCCTCTGTAACAAGATGAGGGGTCTTCTCTCCCTTAATAAGTACGGCGCCGATAAGTACGTCTGCAAATTTAACGCCTCTAGAAATGGTGTAAGGATTTGCCATCACCGTTGTTATCTTCTGCCTGAAGAGTGAATCAATCTTCCGCAGCCTGTTAAGGTCCTTATCTATAACTATCACCTGGGCTCCCCTTCCGAGAGCGGCTCTTGCGGCGCTTGTGCCCACTACTCCCGCGCCGAGAATAACCACAGCTGCCGGCGCTACGCCTGTAATCCCGCCGAGCAGTATTCCTCTGCCGCCTTTTGTATAGCTTTCAAGATATCTCTCGGCAATCTGAATAGAAAGCTGTCCGGCTATCTCGCTCATCGAATGCAGAACCGGCAGCCCGTTTTCGTTTTCTATTAATTCGTAACCAATAGCCGTAATGTTCTTCCTCAGCAGTTTTTCGATTGTAATTTTATTGCCTACTGCAAGATGAAGGAACGAAAACAGTATCTGGTTTTCTTGAAGAAGTTCTGTTTCCTCATCGGATAGAGGCGTTACTTTTGCTACAAGTTCGGCTCTCCTGTAAACTTCTTCAGAACTGTAAACAATGGTCGCGCCGGTCTGGGCGTAATCTTCGTCGCTCAAGTTACTGCCTTCGCCTGCCCCGCTTTGTATGTAAATGGTATGACCCGCACGTATGAGCGAATCTACACCGGCAGGAGCTAACGCGACCCGTTTTTCTTCCTGTATGTTTTCTTTTGGTATTCCTATTCGCATGTAATTTTATATTTTATTATGGTTTAAACTACCTATTACACCGTTCCTTTTCAACGCTTAGTTTTTCCGGAAATCGGCCGTTCACGCCTAATTTAATTAAAGAGATGACAAGAATGATATCATTTAATAAAGGTGGGATGCCTTGCCGCTTATAGCTTCTTTTTAATAATCTGCCGTTGGGATATTTGTTCCGGAATTCTCATTCGTAAACCGGCGTAACCGGCTTGCGCCCGCTTAAAACGTTCGCGGCGTTCTTCGCGGCCAGCATAGCCATACCGGTTCTGGCTTCTTTTGTAGCGCTTCCAATATGAGGCAGAACGATTACATTATTTAATTTTAAAAGCTCTTTATTTACTTCCGGCTCGTTCTCAAAAACATCCAGTCCCGCGCCGCCGATGCTTCCTTTCTTTAAGACTTTTATCAGTGCTTTCTCGTCTACTATTTCTCCGCGGGCCGTATTTATGAGCACTGCTGTTTTTTTCATAAGCTTCAGTTTCTCTGCGTCGATTAGCCGGAATGTTTCAGATGTAAGAGGAAGATGAACTGAAATTATATCGGCTGTTTTAAGAAGAGATGATAACCCGGCCCTTCGCGCTTTAAATTTCTTCTCTATAATAGGGTTCTTAACGTTAGAGTAATAAATTATCTTCGAACCGAAAGCATCGGCTCTCTTCGCTACTGCTGTTCCTATCCTACCGGCACCCAGTATGCCGAACACTTAATTTTTAAGCTCCGCGCCGAGAAGCAGCTTGGGTTTCCATCCTTTATATTTTCCTGAACGCAGCGTCTCTTCGGATTCAAATAACCTTCTTGTACAAGCCAGCACCAGAGTTATCGCAAGATCGGCGGTAGAATCCGTAAGCACATCCGGAGTATTAGTAACTATAATCCCTTTCTCGAGGGCATATTTAACGTCTATGTTATTGTAGCCGACGGCATAATTTGCTATCACTCTGCAGCGGGTTATTTTGTCTATCAATTCTTTGTCGAATTTATCCGTGAGCATCGGAATAACCGCGTCCGATTCGCGTAAGTTCGTTAGGAGTTCTTTCCTAGTTACCGGACGATCTTTTTTATTTACCGTAACTTCAAAACCCTTGTTCTTCAGAAACTTTACGGCTTCTTCGGGAATTTCACGAGTTATATAAATTTTTTTCTTGCTGCTCATACAAATTGGATTTTTCAGTTTTTATTATCCGAAAAGAAGTCTTACGATGAATACTGCCGCGAGTATGCCCGCGATATCGGCAATTAAGCCGGCCGGCAATGCGTGTCTTATATTCCTGATATTTACGGCGCCGAAGTAAACAGCGAGAACGTAAAAGGTGGTTTCAGTACTGCCGTAAAATGTAGAGACCATTATTCCTATAAACGAATCAGGTCCGTGAACCGATATAATCTCCGCCATAATTCCCAGCGATCCGCTGCCCGATAGAGGCCGCATGATCGCCATAGGCAAAGCTTCTGCCGGCATGCCGATAAGATTTGTTATAGGCTTCAGCATTACTATAAGCCAGTGCATCGCGCCGCCGGCCCTGAATATTCCTATTGCTACCAGCATGGCTACAAGATAAGGAATTATTTTTACGGCTATGTTGAAGCCTTCCTTGGCTCCCTCGACAAAGACTTCATAAATCCTTACTTTCTTCGCAACTCCGAATCCGACAAATACTACTATTAAAAGAGGGATTGCTAATGTGGAAAAGAGCTGAATGATGCTTTTGAAAAGATCGGGAGTAAGAAATGAAAATGCAGAACCAAGTACTTTCCCAAGTCCGGAAAATATAATTACTGCCGCAAGAAGAGCAAGGGCTGCCAGAACCGCGAAACCTTTCAGGTTGGTCTTCATCCAAGAAGTGAACTCACCTTTTTTAATAGGAAATTTTTCGAGCGTCTTAGCTGCCGTTAATCCGGCAACCGTTGCGCAGAACGACGCGAATAAAGAAGTGCCGATGATGATTGCCGGTTCCGTGCTGCCTGCTGCCGCTCTAATGGCAATTGCCGTTGCAGGGATAAGTGTCATGCCTGCAGTGTTTATTGCCAGGAAGGTACACATAGCGTTTGTAGCGGTTCCCTTTTTCGGATTCAGCTCATCTAGTTCTTCCATCGCTTTAAGTCCGAACGGAGTGGCGGCGTTTCCCAATCCGAGCATGTTTGCGGAGATGTTCATTATCATCGATCCCATAGCCGGGTGATCAGCCGGTACGTCGGGGAAAAGTCTCTTAGTCAGCGGTTTAAGCACGCGGGCGATAATGCCGATCAGTCCGGCCTCTTCGGCTATTTTCATAATGCCCAGCCAGAGAGCCATAATACCTATTAGTCCCAGTGAAATAGTAACGGCGGTTCCGGCGTAGTCCAAAGCCGCATTCGTTACGTCCTTTAATTTCAGAAAGGCCACGTCTTCCAGCACAACGTGCGCGTATCCGGTTCCGCTTGAGCTTACACTGTCGATAGTTATCCGCCCGTTGATGTCGTCTTTTTCTCCGGCTGATGATGCAATCTGCTGCCAGATAGACGGATCGCTTTTGTTCACCTTAAAGTAAACAGTGCTCTTTGAGGGGTCTTTATGTACTGTAATCTTGGCGGGAACTGAAAGATCAGTGTTTATATTTTCGCCGTAGAATTTGTTGAATACTGATTTTTTTACTTCAAGGTTCGCCTGGTAAGTTTGTTCCGCACCGCTTTTATAATTCTGATTAAATTGAACGGTAACAGGCAGCGGCTCATTGTTTCTGAATTTGTTTTGGCTTTGATTTACTATATCGGTGGATACGGCTGCCCCTATTCCGAGAAACAGAAGCGCCAGCCAGACATAATTTAGCATTAAGCAGCTCCGTATTTAGATTATTTTTTCAGTACTTCCACTACCTGGTGAAAAGGAAATGCGTGGTTCCCGTTTTTGTTTGCCGCTATTACTCTAAGCGTATGAGTGCCTGGTATTACATCGGCAAGGTTTACTTCCAGCTTTCCGGTTTCAGGATTAAAAGAAGTTGTATTTACGTATACTGAATCGAATTGAAATTTTACCGACTCCGGATCGATCCCGGCAGAATCGCTCAGCAGAAACGAAAAGTTTACGCTGCCCCCGTATAGCGAATCCGCATTGTACTCTGGTGTTATCTGCGGAATTCCGTTCTTGAAGTATCTGCATAATCCCCTGAAAATACCCCAGGCTTCAATTTTATTGAACTCTTCGAGTACCAGTCTTCTTGCCTCGAAATGCTGCGTATTAAACGCGCATTCAACAAGAACTGAAGGTAATTTTGTAAGCCTTAGAACTGAAAATCCCATTCCGGGATAAATCATATAATCCGAATATGTTCCGTCGAATGAACCCGGCCCGCCGGAATTGCGCATAGCGTAGGAAAGATCTCTCTGTATGTATCGCGCTATATCATGATCGCAAGGCTCGTATTCATAATCGGTTTTAAATGCGTGGTAATATGTCGATGTATAATCTGTCCGGATATCCCCGTGCTTACCCGGCGCGTTGTGGTGGATGCTTATGAACATATCGGCGCCGCTGGCGTTTGCTATTATTGAACGGTCTTTTAAATTGACGGTTGCGTCTTTTGTCCTCGACATCTGCACCTTGGCTCCGGCCTCCTCAAGATAGTCTCTAAGCGCCAGTCCGACCCTTAAATTCAGATCGGCTTCCACTGCGGTACCTTCAAATCCTTTGTTGTTTCTGTCTTCCCCTCCGTGGCCGGGATCTATGAAAAACTTCTTCCCTTCTATATAAGGCTTGTAATTAGAAATAAACTCCGCTTTTGCCTCCGTCGATTTTAAATCGGCCGGAATTTCGTAATAAACATCCTTCGACGCGGAACATCCCGCAATCAGCATGAATGCGAATAGTAATAAAGCGGATATTTTCAAATTTTAGCCCCCTGTTTCTTCGAACGCCTGTATTTCTTCCGAGTCAATTATAATAGGTCTGCTTATAAGCGAAAAGTCTATCTTTTCCTGCGCTTCTTTCTTGTATTTTTTTATGTAAAGCTGCCTCACATCGTCTATCTGTTTCTGCTCTTCAACTTTTCTAACCGGACCGGTAACCGATATAGAGAAAATATGATAGGACGGATCAAATTCTATTTCCTTGGTTTTTCTCGGTTTGGCGGGTTTTATAACGGTGAATTTAACAATAGATTCAAAAGGAATTTTTTCGAATAGTTCGCTGTCTTCCTCAAAAAAAACATATATATTCTTATCGTGGTAAACAAATGTTGTTGCTAACTGTACTATGCTCTCACTGTCCGCGCAAAATGCTAGCGCACCTGCCGGATTGGAGTTTAATTCTCTCTCAATTGATTCAATGTCTCTTACCTGAATTACGGTTCTTCGCATAAATTATAGTTTCCGTTTTGATTCTTAAAAATTGATTATTTCAAATATCCGGTATTGCATGCAACCGGATGAAAAATTATTTTGTTTCATGTTTATTTCGATATGCCGGGTACAATGTCGCGAAACCGGAGACAGCGGCCGCCGCCGCTTTTTTAGCTTCTGCCGAATCTCTATTCCTTTATACAGCGGTTGTTTTTTAAAGCGAAAAAACATTTGCTGCAGTGCTCTGTATTTTTTCCGATAATACCGTTCCTTATGCCGGCAATCATACTTTCCAATTTTGCTTTGAACGGTATTAGCTCGTCCCGCCCGAATTCCTGCCTTACCAATTCATCCGGATGCGTGACGAATATTATTCTTAATTCAAATTTAACAATATTCTTGAATAAGTAACTTACAATATAGGAATAAAATTTTAATTGAGTAAAGTAGATATCCGCCCTGTCCCGTATTTCGTCCTTTTCAATATTGTCAGTCTTATAATCTATTATGAAGGCTTTTTCCCCTTCCAAAATTAATTTATCTATTATACCGAATAGGTAATAATCGCTTTGACTTACATATACCTCGTACTCGTTTCTGTATTCAAGAAATTTTTTCAGCCAGAGAAAGCTCTCCGATCCGTAGAATTTCAAAACAGCAGACACAATCTCTTCAACTAATTTTTCCACGTCTTCGGTCTTAAAACCTGCCCCGCCAAGTTCCTCTTTCACAGCATTTAAAGTGAAATCTTTTACGCCTTCTGCCTGAATCTCTTCCTGAAGAAGCTTGTGTATAACACGCCCTTTTACGTCCGCGTAACCGGCTGCCGGACTTCTTTCCCCGCCCGCATCTTCACCGTTGGCTCTAATTTCTTCTGCTTCGCTGAATTCGAACTTTTTATTTGCCTTCCTGCCGGCGCTCTTTTCTGCAATCCATTTCTTGTAGCTCTCAAGAAGAGGCGAGAAACCGTATTCGTATGTAAGCCGGTATTTAAGAGGGCATTGAGCATACACAGATACCTTTGTTGCAGAAATTATTTCGCCTTTAGGAAGATCATGCACTTCATTTAAAAGCAGACGCTTCTTTCTGCCGGAATAGATGACCTCAATGCTCTGTTCTGGGCTTTGAATTTCTTTTGTTACGGGTATCCTTATTGAAAGTAATTTTTCTTCTCCGGTAAAACCGCCTTCTGATTCTTTTAAAAACTTCAGACTTCCTGATAAATTATATTCTGCAGAAAGCGGATCAACCCCCAACCCTTCGATAAGCATTCCCATGAAAGATTCCCGCGAATACCTGCCGCTCTTTTTTCCTTCAGCAGAAATGAAAAGCTGGTCCTTCGCCCTTGTAACTGCAACGTAAAACAGCCGTTTCAGTTCGGCATAATTTTTCTTCTCAGCTATAAGGTTGTTTATTCCGACGATAGGAGCTTCTTCGTATTCCGAAAAATAATTCCCTGCTGTCGGCACCTTAGTCAGTATGCCGAAATTTTTATCAACATATACCGATTTACTTTTTACGGAATCCTTCCTTGTATACTCAGCGCTCCTGTAAAGGAACACAGCCGGAAATTCGAGTCCCTTCGACTGATGAACGGTCATTATCTTCACCGAGTCGCTATCTTCCGGAAGAGCCGCCTGAGCTTCGTCGTCTGTCTTCTCTATCGACTCCCGCAGAAATGTTACGTAATCATATAGCGTCCTGAATCCCTGCGATACAAAGTTGATGGTTACTTTTACAAGTTTCTGAATGTTCGCAAGTTCCTGCTTTCCGTTTGATTTTGCGGCAATAACTGCCGGCAGATTTGTTTCTCGTATTATCTTCCTCAGCAGCTCGGTAATGCCTGCTCCGCCTGCCAGCACAAGATTTTCGTCTATCATTTTAACCGCTTTGGCTATCTTTCCGTTACTTGCGCCGGCCTGCCTTAACTTTTGCCAGTAAGTCTCTCCCGGCAGGAGGGATATCTCAAATATCTCAGCGTCAGACAATGCGAAGAACGGCGATCTCAGAATTCCGACAAGCGCAGTATCGTTCTTGTCGTCGGATAGAAAGGAAAAATAATTATAAACGTCGTATACTGTCTGCCGCTGGTAAAATCCCTTTCCTCCCATTATGGCGAAAGGGATGTTGTATTTTGTAAAAACTTTCTCGAGTTCGCCGAATGATTTTCTTTTTCTGCAGAGAACGGCAATACTGCTCCAGCTAAACTCTTTCTGCTCATTGTCTTCTTTTACAAGCTTAATGATCCTCGAAGCAACCATCTCAGCTTCGGCAACACCGTAGTCTGTTTCATTTTGTTCATCTTCTCCTGATGATTCTTCGTCTCCTCCGTTCTTACCGCCGGCAATAAGTATTTCTATACCCCCGTCCGAATTGTCCTGCCTAGCGCATACAAGATCGGAAGATGCTACTTCGTTAAAAACCGGATTCGGATCTGCGAACAACCTGCCGAAAAGAGTATTAGCAAACAAACAAATCGCAGGAGCCATTCTGAAGCTGTCAGGCAGAGTTAAAAGATGGCCGGGCCCTGCGGCTGACTCTATTTCTCTCCTCGTCCTGTCGAACACTTCCAGCTCCGCATCCCTGAACATGTATATGCTTTGTTTTTCGTCCCCCACTACGAAGAGATTTCCTTTTTTAAGATGATCGAGTATGGGAAGGAATATCTGGTATTGTATTTCGTTCGTGTCCTGGTATTCGTCGATCATTATGTATCTGAACTTCTCTGAAAGCGAGTTTCTTACGGCTTCGTTCATTAAAATATTCTGAGTATGAAGAAGTATGTCTTCGTAATCAAGATAGCCGCCCTCCTTTTTTTTTTCTTCGTAAAGGTCGAGCGCTTTCCTGAAGAGCATGAGTATTGTTTTTCCGAACTTCGCCAGCTCAAGTTCGATCCCGCTTGCATCGTCGGCCAATTTGATTTTTGCGATTCCGTTAAGTTCAATCTCTACGAGGGAAATCGTATCTGATAACTCGTCAATTTTATTCTTCTTCAGGTATCCCTGAAGCCTTATTGTTCCGCTCTTGGTAAGCATTGCCTGCCGGATTTCCTGAAGCAGGCTGATTATCTTTTCTTCCGGAAGCCCGGGTCTTATTTCGGTAAGCAGACTTCCGACAGTTATTCCTTTCTCATTCTTATCGTCGTCCGATAATACCGCTTCATTAATTTCTTTTATCGCATAAAGCAGTCTATCTTTGTTCTTAAGAAGTATCTCACGGGCGTATTTTCTGAATGAATCCCTGAAGTATGCTGCGATAGTCTCTTCATTTCCGGAATAGATTCTGCTCTCAATTAGAAGTACGTTCTTTCTGTTCTTTATCAATGAGATTATCTGTTTCGAGAAAGCTCCTTTTGAAGCAAAAAGTCTGATTAGATATTTTAACGATTCCTCCGAATCCTTATCTTTGATCGATTTGCGGATCATCTCTTCAACGGATAATTCTATCAACTCTTCAGAGAGAGATTCGTCGATCGGGGAGAAGTTTGCGTCCAGCCCTGCTTCAACAGGATATTCCCTCAGAATGTCTGTGCAGAAGGAATGAATGGTTGATATATTTGCCGAAACAAGCTGACGCCTTATGTTTTCCAGTTTCCGTGCTTCAGTCTTATCTTTTGAGGCTGCTATCCGCTCGTCGAGCTGAAGCGCTATCTTCTTATACAGTTCGCTCGCGGCTTTATCTGTAAATGTTATCGCGGCAATATTCCGCAGTGAAAGATTTTCCCGCGTAACTATCTCAAGGTAGCGCTTTGAAAGGACGAAAGTTTTTCCCGAGCCCGCGTTGGCGGTAAGCGAAATATGGCTGGAGTAATCCAGCGCAGCTGACTGATGCGGAGTTAGTTCGGCCATTTTTCCTAATCTCCGTTCTTCATTTTTTCGGGTTTCCGGGGAATGGTAATTTTAAATGCCGCCCCGCTCCCCTGCCCGTCTACTAGAGAAACGTCGCCATTAATACTTTCTAAATATCTTTTTGCAAGCTTCAATCCCAAACCCATTCCTTTTGCTTTTGTGGTGAAGTTTGACTCAAAAATCTTTTCTTTAATTTCATCAGATATACCGGGACCATCGTCTATAATCATTACGACGTAATTAACGTCCTCCTCGATTAATTCTACTAATATAGATTTTGCTCCCGCCTGAATTGAGTTTCTTATAAAATTAATAAATAGCCTTCTCAGTTGTGTTTTATCCGCTTCCGCGGCGGCGTATCCCAATTCGGTCTTGATTTCTATTTTTATTTTTTCCTCCAGGAAGAGGTTTGCTGTATCTTTGATAACCGCGAGAAGATCGAGTTCCTCTACATTATAGCTGGGCATTCTGGCGAAGCGGGAAAATTCCGAAGCGATAACGCTTAAATTTTCAATCTGGTTAAGAATTGTTGCCGATACTTTTTCGAATATCGAATCGAAATTTTTATTCTTGTCGCGGTAAGATACTACAAGCTGCTGAATGGCCAGCTTCATCGGCGTCAGCGGATTTTTAATTTCATGCGCAACCTGCTTTGCCATTTCCTTCCACGCGTTCTCCCTTTCCAGTTCGCCCAGCTCTGCCTGGTTCTTCTGAAGCTCTCTCGTCATCGAGTTAAATCCCGAAAGCAGTTCTTTAAGCTCACCCTTAACGTTTTCATCAACCTGAACATTAAAGTCGCCGTGCGCTACAGAATCGGTCGCTTTAGTAAGCCTTCTTATCGGGGACGATATTTTACTCGCGAGAAAAGCGCTTACAAGAATCATTATGAGCGTGGCGAATGAATAAATACCGAACAGGAAAACGTCTATATCCATTACGGAGAAAGTCAGCCGTACTTTGTTGAACGCGTCGCTAACGGATATTATAAGCGGACGGCCGTCGATTATGATCTTCTTGTAAAACGAGTCGTACGTAAAACCTTCTACAACCTCTTTGGTAAGATATTCTCTGAAACTAAGATAGTTAAGCTGATAATAGGCTTCCGGATTCAGTTTTTCCGAAAAGAGCCCGATCGTATAGTATTTTTCTTTTGAGCTGAAAATAAGATTCGAGTTGTCGTAAACACCGAAGGCAATCCCGAGATTATGCCCAGCGTTCTGGCAGGCTGTAATAATATTGCCGCCTCCTGTTTCCTTTACCTCATCGCGCAGATTGTTCTCTATGTAATTGCATCTTTCGTTGAGCTCGTTCTGAATGGCCGCGCTGCTGCGCTGCTGTACTATCTGCCTGTTGTATACCGCGAGCACTATTACCGGTATAATGGAAACGAAAAGAAACGCGATTAAAAGCTGAGCCCTGAAGCTGTACTTCATTTTCCTCAATCCCGGCAGCAGCAGAAATCCGAACAATAAGAATATTAGTATGCTGTGAATAAGGAAGATCTTGAAGAAGTTGAACATGTCCCACGATATCCGCTTTTCTCTAGTAAGTACGGCTGTAATATGTGAGCCGTTCTCTGAATTTGTCTTCAGTATATATGCGAAGTAATCTTCGCCGTTAAGCTGAAGGTTCAGCCATGCTTCGTTATCCTGCGAGAATTTTGCGTTTACAATCGGTTTGATCTGGTCTCTTGACGGATAAATATCCCCGTATGCCTGCTCGAGATTCGAGTCCTTGAATTCGAATATTTTAAGCTGCCTTATATTTAGTACCGAGTTAAGTATATTCTTTTTAGATTCGAGAAAATCCGGAATATCGTTTGTACCGAGATACCTGATATTAAATCCCACCGAAACAGTTATATAGCCGAGCGGAATACTCCTGTCTGTAACTTGAATAATGCCCGTGTATATTTTCTTTGTGGTGTCGTCAGGATTATCGAACTCAATTATTTGAGGTTCTCCTCCGGCGTAAGATAGAAACTGGTGAGGAAATTTTCCGGCCGCCAGGCCGACGTCAAAATTTCCCAGCTCTTTCTTGTTCTTATCCCAGACCGTGATGGAAGAGTTGAGCGATTCACGCTGAAGCGAGCTGTTTGACCAAAGAAGAAAAGTTTCCGCGTCGTAATTTGTGTTTCTGTCGTAGAAGCCTGTGATTACGTCGCTGTTACCAGAGGCATTCTCCAATGTCTCTCTAATTAAAAATCGAAGCAGGTTGTCGTTAGGCCTGTTAATCTCCAAGGCGGTAGTCTTCAGTGATGCTTTCTCGAGCTGAAGGTTAAAATAATTCAGCAGCGTAATCGAGATAAGCGAAGCGGCCAGCGTTGCGTAGATATAATTGAACCTGTTTCCGGGCTTCGCGAAATATATATGATATGCCAGCAGAAAGATTATTAAAATAAAAATAAAATTAAGCACTGCAGTAAGCAGAGGTTCCCGCTGAACCTGAATAAATAGAAGTCCTGAAATCTGGAATAAAATGAAAACGGCTATAAAGATATATTTTGTCCTCTTTCCGTTCGTTTCAGGCAGATAGGAAAGAAGCAGCAGTATGTACGCGCAAAGCAGCAGAACGACCGATACGCTCAGCATAAGCATATTAATGTTCATCACCATTGATGGAAGATTGGGGATCAGATTTGGCTCTTTAAAGTAACGCAAAGCCGAATCGAATATGATGCTCTTTATTGCGGCTCCCAGTCCTCTCAAAGTAAGCAGAAACAAAAAAGCCGCCGGCAGAAGCGCTAATGAGAATATTACGGGTCTGCCGGACCTGCTTTGTCTCACGTAATCGGTTAGATACCTGAATCCGTAAAGGGAAATTAAAAGGACAAAAAAAGCGCTTACGAAAAATTCGATCGGAGATTTAACTATACCGCCTCCGAATGCTGATGAAAAATACGCGGGATCAACAAGCGCGCCTTGCATAAAGTTTGACGGGAAACCTACGTAATACAGAAGCATCCTGAATACTGCGCAGTAAAATGCGAATATTAATATTTTAGCGCTGCGGTATTTAAGAGATTTATAGTCGTTCCTGAATCCGAAAGCAAGAAAAAGTACGCCTAAAAATACAAGCATAGACTGCACGGCGGAGGCTGTGTTGTATACGTAATCAATCTCCGTATCCATCGAAGGTTTGAAAAGCGTTACAAGAGCTATTTTATTTCCTAAATTGTTTAAAAGTTCAAACGAATATTTTCTGCCGTCTCTCGTCCTCTCGGCGAACGGAGAATATTCGACTTTAAACTGCGTTAAAAATTCATCCGAAATCCGCTTGGTAAAATTTATTTCCGAAAAGTAAGGACTTTGAAGCGAGTAATGCTTTTCAAACGGCATACTGACAACTAAATAAAAAACATCGTTCTCAGAAATTACGGTATCGGTAACCGTTAAATAAGTGGTAAGCTCGCTGTTATAAAAATGCGTTTGGCCCGCCGGAAAAGAAAGAGGCAGTATATCGTTCTGCGGCACGGCTAACTTGGCGCTCCATGCTATCAGTTTGCCGTTCGGCGCAAGCACTTCAACCGAGTAACCGGAAAAGCGCTCGCTGTTAATTAATCTTATCAGTGCGCCGTACGTTGAATTGCGCGGATTCAAAATTTTGTGTAGATGTGCCTTAAGCTCGGCGGAAGAATTAAGAAGATTGTTCTCTTTTTCCTTAAATAGATCGCTCACCGAGGTCTGTATTCCCGTTATTTTGTCGGAAAGTATAACCGGCCAGTTATTTTCAATCTTCTCTACTATAACCGGCGTAAGTATACCCGACAGGAATATCAGTATTAATATAAAAAAGACGATAGCAAAGTATTTCCTATCGCCTTTAAATTTATGAATGTATCCGGTTAACATTAGTTAATGGTAAATTGTGTAATCTTCCACTTCTTTCCCGAATGCTTGATTGAGACGAAAACCTGCGCCGTACCTCGTTTTCCCCTCGAAGCATATTTGTAGGTGCCCGTAGCGTAAAAGTTGCCTTCTTCTGTCTGTACGTTATCGAATTTAAATGAAGCCGCCTGGAAACTTTTAAAGAAATCCTCCAGGATGTAGTAAGCCTGATTGGAACTGTAATATCCGCTTATTCCGTTTGAAAGACTTAAGTAGGTCTGCGGACTTAAATACTCCGAAATGCTTCCTACCTCGCCGGAAGAAATACCGCTCTCAATTTCTTCGAAAGCGGCTCTCGCGTTATTTTTCTGATTATGAATTTCGGCTTTGTTCAGCGTTTCCA
>JBJKTB010000008.1:0-10752 GCA_046703345.1 Ignavibacteriaceae bacterium | reverse complement strand
CCTTTACCTAGCCTGGCTAGAATTTTATAATGTGAAATTTGCCTCCCTGTCATTTCCTCACCAAAGATTGGTTTGCTGCTTCAATCCGGAAAGTATCGGTTAATGAAATAATCGATTACGATACAATTACCTTTTCAGGCTTTCTTCAAACAGGACAGCAGACGTTTATCCGGTCGGTATTGGAACTCTCTTGAAAAGAGGAATGCATGAGTTTTAGCAGTAGCTGTAACTTAGCGAAAGGTATTTTTAATTTCAATAAAAATAAGGATGTACTGCTTTAATGGAATAAATAGGCGAACGCTTATTTATTGTCCTTTACAGCAGAATTTTACGATATTTATACATCTGTTATTAAATCAATGTGCATTGAATTTTTTCACAGCTCTTTAAGAGAAATTATCAGCCGTTTAATTAATACTGATTGAAATAATAAATTCAATTTGAAAACATTACAGCAGACAATTTTTATTTTTGAATAAGGAGGATAAAATGGCTAAGCTCACTCAGGAAATGAAAGATATGGTTGCTTCCCAGCAGTGCTTCATCGGTACGGTAAATTCCGACGGCACGCCGAACGTCGCCCCCAAGCGCTCTACTCGTGTGCTGTCCGACGAGTCTCTTATATTTACGGAAGGCACGGGCGGCGCTACGTACGCAAATCTGAAGAGAGGCTCAAAAGTCTCGGTTGCGGTAGTCAACCGTGAGGTAGTCGACGGTTACAGGTTCGTGGGCGATGCGTCTCTGCAGGAAAGCGGCGATCTGTATGAATCCGCCGCTGCCGCTTCAGTAAAAATGGGAAGACCAAAACCGCTTGCTGTAGCTGTTATAAATATTTCGGAAATTCATTCTCTTAAACCCGGCCCGATGGCAGGCAAAAGAATAGTTTAAAACTAAATAATTCTTAAGATGGTAAGTTAAACCCTCCGGTCAGTTAACTTATTAAAATATTTTAGAGGATATGCCGCTTTTACACTCTAAACGCGGCATATCCTTTTTATCAATTCCTTTGTGCCTTTCTGTCTTCGTGGCCGTATTACCTCAGTCTCTGCCATATCCGCCCTGTTCCGGGCCCTTTTCCGGCTTAATTCCCTTGTTCTTCCTCTATGTTCTCATTTTGAACTCGTTTTGATTTCGTTTTGATTTCGTTTTGATTTCGTTTTGATTTCGTTTTGATCTCGTTTTGATTTCGTTTTGATCTCGTTTTCGTCTCGTTTTGATACTTTTGGGGGTCTGCGTTGCATGTTGTCACAACACGCGGCTGTTATATTTTGGTGCTTCGATCTCGGGTCACTGATTTTAACTTAAGAAATGCTGAACGGCGATTTGCGCTTTCCGACGGCGGCAGGGAAGAAGTGGCTAATTAGTAAATACCCAAGATATAATTTAGTATTATACGTCTGTTTAAAAGACTGCGGCTTAGTAATTTATTCGGATTAAGAAAGGAATTATCAAATCGATTCTTTTGCCTCGAGCAGATTTTCCAGCTTCTTTTTAAGCTCTGCTTTGGCCGGTTTCGCCTGCTCGAATATCGAATCAACTTTGGAGAAATCAAATACTCTGACGTCGGTTATCTCGGGACGGATGTAGATATCCGGCTTGATGAATCTTAGCTTCTGCTGACTAATAGAGTTCTGCATTATCTGGTAAGTAGTAAATAATGATTCAAAGGTGGGCGGATATTCTTTCCCGTTGCTGGTCTTGTAAGCGGTTACATCAACCGCAACCGTTATATCGCAGTCTTTTAATAACACGTCATAGGGAAGGGGATTAACCGCTCCGCCGTCAATGAGTATTCTTTTGTTGATCTTTGCGGGAGTGAATAACCCCGGTAGCGAGTAGCTCGCCCTAATCGCCGGAAGCAGCTTGCCTTTCTCGAATATTACTTCCTCTTTCTTCCAGTAATCCGTGGCTATTATTTTCAGCGGTATCTCAAGCTCTTCAAAAGTGCTTACGTTAAGCTGCGACTGGAAGTAATTCTGCAGCTTCTCTCCTTTGATAAATCCGGATTTTACAAATTGAAGATCGAACATGGTTAGTATTTTTATTATGTCCGAACGCATGAAGAAATCTGACATCTTGCCGTTCTTAGGGAACAGTGTTCTGTTCAATATCTTCTTCATCTCCTTGGATGTAAATCCCGCCGCGTAAAAAGCCCCTACTACAGCGCCGATACTTGATCCTGATATTACCGAGGGCTTAAGTCCCATTTCCTCAAAGGCTTCGATCATTAAAAGATGCGCTAGTCCTCTCGCTCCGCCCCCTCCGAATGCTATTCCTATTTTGGTCATCTATTCCTTGTTTTCAACTGAATCAATAATTCCACAATCTTACAAGTTTAAAGAAAATTGCAGTGTCTTCAAAATTTTTTAAACGATTAAAACCGGCGTTCGGTTTGCTATAAAATGACAGGCATAAGTAATAATTCTCTTTGTCTTTTCACTCCGCGGAATTCTGCCGCAGCTGACTTCCGGCATAAAAAAATTGCCGCTAATAAAGCGGCAATATAAAATTACAATTATTATCGGATTTATTTTTTTACCTGAAACACCGAATCTATTACTGTCCCGTCCACCCACTTTACTACCGCTACCGCTTTATTCCTGTTTACCTTCGGCTTTGCCGGCGCACCGCCGCATATATCAAATACTTCCTCTTTAATCTTCTCTATAGGTTTTATGGGAAGACTCGTTCCCTTAACCGCTTTAAGCAGATCTTTTCTTCGCGGATTAATTGCTATGCCTCTCTCGGTTACTATTACGTCTATCAGCTCGCCGGGTCCGCATAGTGTCGTTACTTCGTCTATTATTACCGGGATCCTGTCTCTGAATGAGGGGACCGCGAGTATTGTGCATTTCGAGTAAAGACAGTTCTGCCATCCTCCTATGCCGTGAAGAAGATATCCGTCCGAGTGGCTTACAACGTTGGCGTTGAAGTTTACGTCTACCTCCGTAGCTCCAAGCACCGCAACATCAACTATTGAGGCGAAGTTTCCCTTGCCGTGAAAGTTGTAGCTTGTAAAGGGACTCGTATTTACATGACTGGGATTCTCCCTCATGCTTCTTACACCCTCAAGATCGAACGTCTGACCGTCAAGTATGTAATCGGTCAGTCCTTCTTCAAGTAGCTGCACAAGATACTTTGTACTGCCGCCTCTTACGAATCTGGCCTTCACTCCCTTCGCTTTCATTCTCTCTTTAAGGTAAAGAACGAACGCGAGGTTTGTTCCTCCGGATCCCGCCTGGAACGAGAATCCGTCTTTCATTATTCCGGCTTCTTCAATAAACTGCGCAACGTACTCTGCTATTAATAGCCTGTCGGGCGATTTAGTCACTTCCGTTGTGCCCGAAACTATCTTCGACGAGTCGCCCAGCGAGTCTGTCTGCACCACGTAATCAACATTGTTGCCCTGCACCTGCCACGGTATGCACGGGAAGGGGACCAGATTGTCGGTTACCACTATTACTTTATCGGCGTATTCCGAATCGGCTAAAGCGAATCCTATTAGTCCGCTTGCCGACCTGCCGTTAACCCCGTTCGCGTTTCCGAACGGATCTGCAGTAGGCGCTGCTATTACGGCTATATCTATGTGCACCTCGCCGTCCTGCACAGCCTGGTATCTGCCTCCGTGCGAGCGCAGCACGCCCACGCCTTTCATTTTTCCTTCGGTGGTGAACCTTCCTAACGGACCGTTCATGCTTCCTTCAATGTGGTGTATGGTCCCGTCTTCAAGGTATTTTATCAAATGCTCGTGCACCGGAAAAGAAGCGCTCGGGAACCAGCGTATATTCTTAACTCCCATGCCCTTTATCGTATCGAAAAGTACGTTAGTCAGCGCGTCGCCGTTTCTTAAGTGATGATGTGTCGATACCGTCATCCCGTCCTTCAGACCGGCTTTCTTCAAAGCTTCCTTTAAATTCTTAACGACCTTGTTGCCGTCTGCAGGATAATCGATACAGCTTCTTACCGGAGGTTTCGCCTTTACGCCTTTCGGCCTGTACTTGTTAACTCCCTTAAAAGGGATCTGCTTCTCGCCGTTTATTTTATCAGGTACGTATCTTCCTGCCGCGTTCTTTATTAGTTTCATAGTTAATTTTTATTTAGTTAATTTATATTTGTCACATTACTTTGATTATTGCTAAGTCATTGGTCATTAAGTCATTGGTCATTGGTCATAAGGTCATTGGTCATTAGGTCATTGGTCATTGGTCATTGAGTCATTTACATTGTTGTATTTCCAACCGATTTAATAAAATTATTTATTTTTTTACCGAGAATTTCTGTCATCTCAATTAGAGTTTTTGTTTCCTCATCACTAATCAATTTTCGTTTACATGCTTTTTGTATCCAAACTCTGGTCTCGAATAATGATCCCCTTGAATAATAGTAAAATTGTTTAGATTCTTTATAGAAGAATCTTCCGTAACCTTCACCGATATTCGCGGCTATAGAATCAGCAGCACGCACCAGTTGTTTTCCTATTGTATCTTTTGGAAAATAATCCCAGCTATCCGCAAGTTCCCATATTCTTTCTCCTAAATCCATCGCAAGCTGATATACTTGAAGTTCTTCCAACTTCCGTATCATAACGTCTAAAATAATTATTTATTCTTTAATGCAATCCCCCAAACCATTGACCAATGACCAATGACCAATGACCAATGACTATTCTACCCCCGCCACTCTTCATCCAGCAAGTTATTCATTACCGCAAGTCTGATTACCCTGTGCGCCCTTTTTACAACCGGCGCGTCTATCATCTTGCTGCCGAGAGATACTACTCCGAGGCCCTTCTTTTCGGCCTCCTCAAAAGCAAGCACAATCTTCTTTGCTTTCTCAATTTCTTCCTGTGCAGGCGCGAATGCTTCATGCACTACCTGCACCTGTCTGGGGTGAATGCATCCCTTGCCTTCGAATCCGAGCGACTTAGCTTCGAGCACGCTCTGTCTCAGTCCTTCCATATCGGTAACGTCCGAGAATACTGTATCTATCGCCTGTATCCCAGCGGCCTTTGCGGCGTTTACTATCATGGATCTTGCGAAGAAGCTTTCGCGGCCTTCGTTGGTGCGCTGCGTGCCCAGATCAGCCGTATAGTCTTCAAGTCCGATTGTAAGCGCGCAGTTGTTCTTTGAAGCGGACGCTATGTCGTAAGCTTTCATTATTCCGAGCGCGCTTTCTATTATGGGCATGAAGTATATTTCATTCTTTACGTTGTGCTCTTTTCGTAAACGTGTAACCTCGCTCTCTACTTCTTTTACCTGTTCAGCCGATTCGCATTTCGGAATAAGTATAACGTGCACGTTCTGAGGTACAATATATTTCAGATCGTCAAGTCCGCGCGGCAGCTGGTTTATCCTTACCATCCTCTCGCATCCGTAAAAGTCGACCGCCCTGAGAGCGTTTCTTACAAGCAGCTGCGCGGCGTCCTTCTCCGAATGAGCAACGCTGTCCTCAAGGTCAAGTATTATTCCGTCGGGATTATGAAGCCCCGCGTTAAGGAAAAACTTCGACTCGTTGCCTGGAAGATAAAGCCTCGATCTGCGGAGCCTTTCTTTCTGCGTCGAATACTTGCTCTTGCTTCCGGAAGGGAGGAGGTACTCTTTTTCGGTGCCGGGAAACAAACGCTTAACGGCAAGCTCGAATCTTGCGGCGGTAACAAACGGCAGCGCTCCGCTGTCCTCGAGAAGTATATTTGCGTTCTTTATTCCGAAGTGAGATGCCATTTTACGCAGCTGTTTTTTTATGCTGTCGCCGTACATCGATTCCACTTTGCTCTTCACGTCTAATTTTATTCCGCCGGATTTTGTTAGCTCTATTTCAACATAGCAGTCTGAGCGGACTGCGCTGCCTCTTTTTCCGGCCGAAGCTTTTAAGTTTTCAGATTTCATATTTCTTCCAATAAGATGGATGAGTTTTTCAATTGTTAAATGGCTGAATTGTAATATTGTTCATTTTGTTTTAAAAATTAAGCAATCAATTAAACCATTCAGCCATACAGCAATTAAACCATTTAGCCATATAGCAATTCAGCCATATAACCATTTAACAATTTATCACACAATTAATTTCTTCATGAATTCTCCGCCGCTTAATATTTCGCAGCCGAAGATCATTTCTTTTATTTCTTTCTGTCTGGAAGACGTCAGCAGTCCATCCGAAAGGGCGTTAAACTTGTTCTCAATATCCTCAATGCTCATAGGCTCTCTCGGATCGCCTTTGGGATATTCAAGATACTCTGAGAACTCTCTGCCGTCCTTCGTTTTTACTACTACTTTTGACGGCTGCTTCGCGGGGAACATCTTCTCAAACTCAACCGAAGCCTCGCCCTTTATCTTATCTATCACTTCCCATATCTTCGGATCTTTCATCGTCTCCTCAGAGAACGACTGCGTGGTTATCTTATGATCCACAAGCGCCGCAGCAATGCAGTAGGGAAGTGAATGATCGGCCGACTCTCTCGATTCTGGCCTGTATTTATGAGGATCGAAAAGTATGTCGCACGCCCTTGCTATTGTAGTCACTGTAACCGATTCTATCTGGTCGTAGGAGATGTCGTTCTTTGTAACGGCCTTTAAAGTTGCTGTGATGTGCGTATGCGTCAGAGCTTCCGTCGGGAAAGCCTTCATACCGCACTCGAGTATCTTGTAGCTTTCGCCGAGACCTTTAACAAGCTTATCTGAATCCCAGCTCCATTCGCCCAGCGCGTCGCGCCCCTGCATCTTAGCCGGAGCCGCCTTGCCTTCCTTTGCGTCCCATCCGAAGAAGCAGTCCATGAATCCTTCCTTCCCCTCAAACACTGCCTCCGTTCCGGTGAATCCTTCCTTTGCCATCAGCGCCGCGAATACGCCCGACTGAACCGCCATAGGATCCACGGTATTCTTCATCATCGTTAACTTGCCTGCGGTGGGGCATCCGATAGTATGGTTGTGGCTTCCGTTTATACCGATGGCGTTTACCATCTGATCTACTGTTAAGCCGAGAAGCTTGCCGGCTACTATCGGAGATACAAACTGTGTAAGAGTAGCGTGATGCCATATCCTCTCGCGTATTCCCGGTACTGCGACCTCGCACAGCCTCTGCTCAAACTCGTAAGCAAGTACTATCGCGGTTATAATCTCTTTCATCGAAGAGCCGGCTAATTCTCCTGCAGCAAGCGCCGCAGGTATTAAATCCGATGGATGGGAAGGATCTTCTTTCCAGTAGATGTCGTTGAAGTCGAGCGCCCTAATCATCAGCGAATTTACAAGCGCCACATTTACGGCAGGCAGCTTGTCGCCGTAGCCAATAACGGTGGCCTCGCCGGCTCCGCCCATCTTTGCGTAAATATCTTTTAGTATCTTAACGTCCTTAGTGCGGTAGCCGCCGTACGCGCATCCCGCCGAGTCGTAAAGAAATCTTTTAACTTCGTTTACCACTCCTGCCGGAAGGTCTTCATACTTTAAGTTAACGGCGAATTCGGCTATCTGCCTGGATATAGATTTTCCCATTTTATTTCCCTTATTTCCGTGTAACGAATTACGCGGATGTTGATATTTATTTTCTTACAGTCTTTCCTTAACCCAGTTCTCGAGTCCGCCGGTAACCACAAGCTCCTGCGCGGCCTCTCCTACAGGTCCTATCGAGTAGGTTTTTTTATTGAAAGTTATAGTTGAGTTCTCAAAGTCAATTTTAGCCTGCAATCCCGTCTTAACAGTAAGCTTATCCTTCCCGAATTTCAGTTTAAGGTCTCTCGAAAGATCGGGGCATTCGATAATAAGAAAGCCGTTGTTTAGCGCGTTGCGTTTATAAGTCTCGTTGAAGGAGCCGGCGATAACCATTCTTATGCCTTTGTACTTCAGCGCCGTTGCGGCCTGTTCTCTTGAGCTTCCCGTTCCGAAGTTGAAGCCGCCGGCAAGAATATCTCCTTCGGCAGCGATCTTTCCGAATTTCGGATCATAGTTTTCCATTACTACTTCCGCCTGCTGTTCCGGGGTGAAGTCGTCAACGTATGTATATTTGCCGGGATAGATCCCGTCGGTGTTCAGGTTGTCCTGATGACAGAAGATTATCTCGCCCTCTATTGATTGCGGAAAACCTTCTACTATTTTAACCTTCGTGACCTTGCCGTTCGCTTTTTTATTTGTCCTGATGTCGGCGTAAATACTGTCGGGACTGTATTCCCAAGAATAATCTATTCTTCCGGCTAGCGCCGATGACGCTACCACCGCGGGCGATGCAAGATAAGCCTGCGCGTTTGGCGAACCCATTCTTCCCTTGAAGTTTCTGTTTGTAGCCGATATGCCTACTTCGCCGTCTTCAAGAAGTCCGGTGCCCAATCCTATGCACGGCCCGCATCCGGGAGGAAGAGTGATAGCTCCGGCCTGCACCAATGCCTGCCAGTCGCCTCTTTTCTCGCTTTCTGCCTGCACTTCACTTGATGCGGCTGCCACGTAGAACTTTACTCCTTCCGCCACTTTTTTGCCTCTTACTACCTCCGCTGCTTCAGCCAGATCCTCAACTCTGCTGTTAACGCAGGAAACAAGATATGCTTTGTCTATTTTGATGCCTTTGGTTTTTAATTCCGAAACAGATGAAATTGTCTTTACTGTATTAGGCCCTGATACGAAAGGCTGAATTGACGAGAGATCAACTATAAGTTCCTTAGCGTAATACGCGTCTTTATCGGGCCTGCATAAATTGGCTTCAAGTTTAGCTATTCTCCTGTGGTTAATTCTCGGATGAACTCCCTTGCCGTCTTCATCCGAAGGAACTCCCGCCGGCTCTCTCTTTGCAATAAACTCCGCACGCTCTTTAAGCCATTCAACCGTAACTTCGTCGGCCTGGAATACTCCGGCAAGCGCTCCCCATTCGGTCGACATGTTTGCTATCGTCAGTCTTTCTTCCACTGAAAGATGCTTTGCTCCTTCACCTGTAAATTCAACTGCGTGGTTAAGCACTTCATCGCTGCTGAAGAAGCCGCAGAGCGCGATGATAAGGTCTTTGCCGGTTACGCCTTTCCTGAGCCTGCCTTTAAACTCTACTCTGGCGATCGGAGGCACCTGCCACCAGGTCCTTCCGGTAGCCCAGATCGCAGCGGCGTCGGTTCTTACTATCGGTGTTCCGAGGCATCCGAGTCCGCCGTACATATTCGAATGGCTGTCCGAAGCTACTGTCATGCTCCCGGGGAACGCGTATCCTTCTTCGCACATTATCTGATGTCCGATGCCTCTTCCGGCGGGATAGAAATCCACGCCCATCTGCTTGGCGAATGCTTCAATCTTGGAATACTTCTCCAGGTTCTTTTCGCTCTTGTCCTGCACGTTATGATCGAGAGCGAAAACAACCTGCCGCGGATTAAAAATTTTTGTGGCTCCGATGCTTTTGAATTTTGGTATCACCGCGCCTGTGTTGTCGTGAGTCATTACGTACGCGGGCTTTATTGAAAGATAATCGCCGCTCCTTACTTCGTGATTTTTATCCAGCCCTACGGCAAATCGTTGTGCGATTTTTTCGATGAGAGTCTGTGCCATACTTTACTCCTTCTGTAAGTTGAATGGCTGGTATTTACGGATAAGCCTGCCGCGTCGCACTTCCCTGAGGAAATCCTGACCGGGATCTTTCCGTTACTACCGGGATAAATTCCGAGCCAACCCCTGTGTCATTCAAACAGATTTTTTTGTCTCTTAAAATTGAAATTATATTTATTTTTTTTGATTCGTTTTTATAATGAGACCTGAATTTGAATTCATTGAATAACAATACTGCCTTGTCACTGAAACTCTTTGAAAATCAATTTGTTAACAAAATTTCTCGTAATTCCCAAGCTGCTGAGATACTAGCAATATTTGAACCAATCCGGCAGGTTTAAACGCTATAATTTTTACGCTTAAATTCCTTAAGAATTCATCAAAATTTCAGCAAAACCGGGTTATGAGAAAATTTATTTCCTTCGTCCTGCGGAATACTTTACTGCGATTAGGAGGGGGCATCTCAAAAATGAGATTGGCCCCTCTAATCAATTAGTAAATAATTATGCTTTAAAAGGATCGAAGCTTACAAAATCGGCGTGATGGACTATGATCGATTCAACCGTTCGTTTCCCCAGATCCCCCTCTTTGGAATGCGTACCTATAATATGCTGTACCGCCGGAGGCAGTCCGAACCTGTCGGCAATAGCCAGACCGCTGAACGGATGTCTTACCAGTTTTCCGGCTTCGCTCGTCGTAAGCTTTCCGTCCTTAAGCTCGTACTCAAGGAGCTTGCCCACGTCTATCAGAATTGCGCCGGCAGTAAGAGTATCCATGTCTATGTTTATCTCGTCACCGAAGTTCTGCTTCATTATTTTCGCCATCTCAACCGAAAGATGTACGGCGGTTCTCTTGTGCGTCATGAAGGTAATCTTACAGTCCGTCAAGAGAAGAGAAAACGGTATCACTTTCAGATCGTCGGCCGACAGAACACTGTTCTCAACGGCGTATATCCAGCAGTTAAGAACTTTTTCTCTCAGCTCTTCGTTTTCGATCCAGTTAATTTCCGGCCATATCTCAAGTATTTTTTCTCTCATAATCTTTTCTGCTTTTTTTTTAAGATTAAAGATTTTTGATTATCTCTTCGGTCATCTCCTGAGTTGTGCATGCGCCTTTTTCGAATACATCAGCGCCGCCTCTAAGTTTCATCATATCGTAGGTTTTAACTTTACCTTCTTCGATTACTTTAGCTATGGCTTTCCTTATCCGCTCGGCCTTTTCGTTTTCTCCGAGATGATCGAGCATCATG
>JBJKTB010000007.1:0-6129 GCA_046703345.1 Ignavibacteriaceae bacterium | reverse complement strand
GGAATGCCGAGCGCCACGGCGTAACCGGTGACCGGTTTAAGCATAAATTTCAAATAACGTTTCCTGATCATCTTTAATGTAAACGGCAAGTAATAAAATAAGATCTTCAATCCGGCGAAAAATCTCTCTCTCATCAGTACGTGAATTACGTTTTGCGAAGGCCTTATATTGTCGAAAAACGGAAAGATCAATTCTATTTTATTCAGAAGATATCTGTTGAAGAAAGAGCCGAAGGGTATGTTCAGTTCCCCGGTTTTATTTTTTAGCACCGGTCCGCCGATAACCGTTGTGTACTTATCGAACATGTGACCGTGCGCTATAAATATTTCCTCGTCTATCAGACATGCATCGTCCGCAAACTTAACCGAATCGATAATTAAAGCGATGCATGCTTCCGGCGTTTGGCCTTCCGATATATCGCATAAAATTTCGGCAAGGAACAGCCGTAGATAATCACGAACCGCCTTCCAGTACCATTCGAGATCGTGATTCCCCTTAGTGATGAGAATTTTGTTGCCGGCACTTATCCACTCCGCCAGTGCTCTGAAAAGATTTATATGCCCGTTTATTACTTTATCCAGTTTCCAGACGGATTTATAATCATTTGTTTTTAAACCGAATTTTTTTTCGGATTTAACTACCGACTTCTTTAACTCTGCCAAAGTTTTTTTTATGCCGATCTTTTCAAGCTTTTTGCTCCACTCAGCGAACTCATTATCGGATTCGGGATATCCGGTAATCCGGAGGAAGTCTATAAAGTCTCCGTTTATTACAAGCAGAGCGCCGGCCGCCCCTTTCATACTAACTTTTAAATGTATAAACTGAAGGAAGCGCTCTAAACTGTTATCGGCAAAAAAATTTTCAGTCCCGGGATAATCCGCGCTATTTGTAAGTCCGGCGCCAAGATGAAGATCGCTGATGATCACTATTTCGCGGTTTTCGGATTGAAGATGAAGAAGCGGACTGCCGTAAGCATCGGATTTTTCGCTTCCGGCTAGAATGTTATTATAAGTTGTATAGCTGAGCTGTTTGTCTTTCATTATTTTTAATCATTTTAGATTGTGGAACTTACGAGCCATCCGGATACAGAAATCCTGCATCAATATTATGCAATCGGCATTAGGAAGAAACGATCGTTCCGTAAGAGGAGTAAATTTCAGGATAGGATATGAATAACTTACGTAAAAGATTTCAGCCAGTCAATAAACCGTTTTGATGCGTATTAAAGATGCTCGATTATTTTTATGAGGTAGAAATTTTGACTATATACAAATCTTAAAATTGGAATGAAAAATTAATTCCGAGCGGAGACACGGAAAATCTCCGGCTTGAGACCGCGCTCTGGCCGGATGAACCCGAGAATTCTTTTCGGTAGAACCTGCCTACAGTGGAACCGACGGCGTAATTCATGAAAGCTGCGGCAATGGCATCCGAGAACCAATGCATTCCGCCTCTATGGAAAGCGGAAACACCGAATATAGTGTAAGCCATCAGACTGAAGCCCGCGATTTTAAGCCAGGTGCTGTTGGGATAATATCCCATCAGCGCCGAAACTACCGCGGTAGTAGCTGCGGTATGCCCTGACGGCCATCCCCAAAAAACTCCGCCTCTTAAAAAACCGAAGCGGAAGGTCTTGCTTAAACTTTCCATGTCTTTAACGTGCTGCCAATCTGGATGCGGCCTGCCAGTAATGGCTTTTAGAGTTGAATTATACAGCAGAGTAATAATACTTGCCTGCATTACAGCAAAGGATGCGCCGAGTATTTCTTTATCCGGATGAACTTTCCCGTAGAGGTAAAGTGAGCCGCCCACGATGAAAGGCAGCAGCTGTCCGCTTATTACTACCGGTCTGGCTATGTTGCTGTATTCCTCATGCTGATTAAAAAAATGCTCAACGTCGTAATCGATGTTCTGGCTGCTGATCAGTATGGTAGAGGCGATGCCGGCTAGATGAAGATAAATATTATTTCCTTTAAAGCTGTCGAGTATATTATTGCCGAAGTTATCGAAAAGTCCCATGTTTGCGGTTCCCGTGCCTGTAACATCGGCTGTATTTCTAAAAGCGTTTAGTTCCAAGGTTTGTATCCGGTTTTGAATGAATGCATTGTTGCCAAGCTTAGAAAACGTTATCGCTTTATTTTCACGGAATATATTTCCGGCAGGAATCTGCCAGAATGAATGGATAGTTTGGGCTGTTATTTCGCAAGAGGAGATAATCAGGACAAGTATCAATCCGTAAACGCTGCTTTGGAATTTATCTTTATTCATCTGCATAGAAAAATTTTCATCCAATTTAGTTTTTATCATTAAGAATTAAAATGATTGAGATTACATTAACGGCTAAATCACTCTCAATTTGATGGAAATCAGTCCCCCAAAGTGAGCCGCTTACGGCAATAATTTAAGACAAAAATAATGGAAAAAATGCCGAAAAGTTATAATTTTACCCGGTCATCCGTTTAAACTTTTTGAGTGGTATTTTTGTCAAACCAAAATCCAAATGGGATGGTTAAGGGAATAATTAAGACAGGAGAGAACCGGAAGTAGCTGTTATAGACGAAGGCATGTTCTATTTCCTACGCAGTTACTAATCCCCACTTTCGAGTTCAAGAAATAACTTAATAGTCAACATCGGGAAAGAAACCATTTAGCGGAATCGGGAAGCAAATGCAAAATAAGAAGAGATCAAAGTACGTTATTTACGGCTTAATAGCGGTGCTGATCATAGTACTGACAGTTATTAAAATCGAACAGAATAATGCCGAATCGTCCAGAAGGCCAGCGGCCATCCCGAGCGTAGTACTCGGGAAAGCGGAGAGGGGAGAGATAGTGCGGAGCGAATCTTTAACCGGCGATATTCTCCCAATTCAGCAGGCGAACATCTATGCCCGAGTAAGCGGCAATATAGAACAGATTAAAGTTGATATAGGCGATAGAGTAGGAAAGGGACAGCTTCTCGCATTAATAGACACTACGATTTATTCTCAGAACGCGAAGCAGGCGCGCGCAAATTACGTTCAGGCCAAAGCAAGCCTTGAAAACACCAAACTGAATTTCGGCCGAAACAAATCGCTGTTTGAGCAGAATCTTATTTCACAGCAGGATCTTGACAATTCGCGAACCGCATACGATGTATCATTAGCACAGGAAGAAGCAGCCCTGGCTAATTATACGAACGCCTTAACGCAGCTGAGTTACTGCAGAGTTACCGCGCCGTTTTCAGGTTATATTACAAAACGCTTCCTTGATCCGGGAGCGTATGTAACATCTTCAACTTCTTCGGCGAGTTCCACATTATTTACGCTGATGGATCTGGGAAAATTAAAAGCGATTATAAATCTTCCTGAAAAGGATGTGCCTTTGATACCTAAAGTTTTAGGTGTGCAGGTTATTGCAGACGCTCTTCCGGGAAAAGTATTTAATGCCAAGCTAAAAAAAATAAGCGAGGCCGTAGATCTTTCTACAAGAACCATGGCTGTTGAAGTTGATATCGAAAATCCAGGAAAGCTTTTAAAGCCGGGCATGTTCGCTACAGTAAATCTAATACTCGGAAAAAAATCAGATACAATTCTTCTTCCAAACAACGTTGTTCTGAATGACGACAACGGCAATTATGTCTTTGTACTGAATAAGGATAATACCGTTACTCAAAAATATATTCAGCTTGGCCTGCAGGAGAATAACAGCGATGAGATACTTTCCGGGATAGACGAGCATGACCGGATTGTTTTTGTAGGTCAGACTTTAATTAAAAACGGCTCGAAAGTGAAAGTTGCGAAATAATATATGTGGCTAACCCGTCTTGCTCTGAAATATCCTATTACCACCATGATGGCGGCAATTGCTATTTTCGTTCTCGGCATGGTATCGTTTTCTCAGCTGCCTATCGATATGCTTCCGAATATCCAAATCCCGGTTGTAAGCGTAATTACATTTTATAACGGAGCCGGACCGATCGATATGGAACAGTCTGTAACGGTCCCGATTGAGAGGGCTGTCAGTTCAACAAACGATGTTGATTATGTCCAATCCTCAACCCGCGAGGGAGTTTCTCAAGTTAGAGTAAATTTTAACTGGGAGGCTAACACCGACGTCGGGCTAATAGACGTTATTCAAAAAGTAAACAGAGTATTGAACCTTCTGCCGACAGCAGCCTCGCAGCCTCTTGTGTTAAGATTCGATATTACCAACGTTCCTGTCTGCACCGTAGCGTTGAGCGGGAACCTGGACGAGAAGGCTTTGTACGATCTGGCTTACAACATAATAGAGCCTCAGCTGGAGCATATACCTGGAGTCGCCTACGCGCAGGTTGTCGGCGGAAAGATAAGGGAAATTCACATTAGAGTTGACCGCAACAGAATCGACGCGCTTAACATTCCGCTTCAGCAGGTTTTTAGCGCGGTTGCCTCGTCAAATCTTATAGTGCCTTCCGGCGATCTGAAATCTGGAGTTTACGACTACTCGCTCAGAACGGAAAGCCAGTTTAATGTTGTTGAGCCGATTGGTAATGTAGTTGTAAAAACTGTGAACGGAGTTCCGGTAAGAATAAGAGATCTGGCTTCGGTTGAAGATTCGTACCAGGAGCAGACCGAAGTAGTAAGGAACAACGGTAAACCCGGAGTAATATTAAGAGTGCAGAAATCATCCGGAGCGAACACAGTTGAGGTTGTGGATGCCGTTGTTAAGGCGCTCACCCAATTAAGGAATGTACCAAAATCCGTTACGGCTTCGCTTGCGTCCGATCAGAGCCTGTATATCAGACAGTCCATCAGCGGACTTAAGCAGGAAGCGATATTAGGAGCGCTGCTTGCAACGATTGTTATTTTAATATTCCTGAGAAACATGAAAAGCGCAGTTATAGTTTTTCTTGCTATCCCGCTTTCAATTTTAGTAACTTTCATTTTCTTCAGATTCAGCGGCACTACGTTAAACATTATGACGTTCGGAGGACTTGCACTTGGAATCGGGCGTCTGGTTGACGACTCGATTGTGGAGCTTGAGGCAATAACCCGCCATTACGGCTTTATGAAGGATCAGAAGGTAAATAAAATGCAGGCTACGCTGGACGCAGCGCTTGAAGTGGCTTCGCCTATTTTTATTTCAACACTTACAACTGTAATCGTATTTCTGCCGGTAATATTCCTTACGGGTATTGCCAAACTGCTATTTATCCCCTTAGTACTGACAATAACCGTTGCGCTGTTCTCATCGTTTTTCGTTTCGAGAACAGTTACTCCCCTGATGTGCTACAAATATCTCGGCGCTGAAAGAGAGCCCGATCCTTCTTCAAAAAAACTTTCTCACAGGCTGCATATAAAGACCAAGAATTTCTTCGACCGTGTGGACGATTTTTATCAGAACACTTTGGCTTATTCGTTAAAACACAGAAAAGCAATTATAATAAGCGTTGTGGGATTTGCCGCACTGTCATTTTTTATTTTCAAATTCATCGGGACTGAATTTTTTCCCGAAGCTGATGAAAGTCAGTTCAGCATTTCAGTAAAGCTGCCTGTTGGAACTAGGATTGAAGAGACTATAAAGTACGTCGAGAACATGGAAAGACTCATAAAGAAGAGCGTGCCGGAGGTTCAAACAATTATTTCCGATATCGGAGTTCCGTCGGCAAGAAGCGGTAGTTTATTCGGAAGGAATTCCGGCGGACACGCGGCTAATATAAGTGTTACTCTTGTTCCTCCTGATCAAAGGGAAAGAACGGTTTTCGACGTGATGAAATCGCTTCGCCCCAAATTAATGAGTCTGCCCGGAGCGCAGATATACCTCAGCTCAGGCGGTTTCCTGCATTTCCTTTTAAACTTCGGTTCATCGGCGCCGATTGACGTTATAATAAGCGGCAACGATTTTAAGGAATCGAACAGGCTTGCGCAGGAAGTTTCGGACGCAGTAAAGTCTACTCCGGGAGCAACCGACGTTCAGATTTCGAGGGAATTAAATCTTCCCGAATTGAGAGTAATAATCGATAGAGAGAAGGCCGGAGCGATGGGAGTGAATGTTCAGCAGATATCGAACACAATCGCTACGGCTATCAGCGGATCGGTTGCCTCTATTTACACTGATCCGGGAAGCGGCAACCAGTATAATATTCTGGTGAGGCTGTCGGAAGATTATAGA
>JBJKTB010000006.1:0-2601 GCA_046703345.1 Ignavibacteriaceae bacterium | reverse complement strand
GAATTCAGCAGAGACAATGCTGATTGAAGGCTTCCCATTCTTTCATAGAGATTCGCCAGACTGAAATTCACGTCGGTGAATTCCGCTTCTTCGTCCAGTATTGAGCTGTAGATCTGAGCCGCATGCAGAAGCTATCCCTGCGACTCGAGGTCCCTGGCGAGTTTCAACCTGTGATCTAACTGATTATTCGGTTCCAAAAGTTTATTCCAACTCGAGTGTAGAAGGGGGTTTGGAGCTTATATCATAAACTACCCTGTTTACACCCCTGACTTTATTAATAATCTTATTAGAAAGATTTGCCAGAAAGTCATGATCAAATCTGAACCAGTCGGCTGTCATTCCGTCAACCGAAGTTACGGCTCGTATCGCGAGCACATTGTCGTAAGTACGCGAATCTCCCATAACTCCCACCGATTGAATTGGCAGCAGAACTGCAAATGCCTGCCATATCTGGTTGTAAAGCACTGCGCTCTTAATCTCGTTGATAAAAATATCGTCAGCTTCACGTAAAATGTCAAGTTTATCTTTTGTAATTTCGCCGATTACCCTTACGGCAAGTCCTGGTCCAGGGAAAGGATGACGCTCTATGAATTCTTCGGGAATGTTAAGTTCGCGGCCCACGTTTCGCACTTCGTCTTTAAAGAGCTCTCTGAAAGGCTCAATAAGTTTCAAATGCATTTTTTCGGGGAGGCCGCCGACGTTGTGGTGTGATTTTATTGTGGCCGATGCGCCTTTAACCGAAACGGATTCTATTACATCCGGATACAAAGTGCCCTGCACTAAGAACTTCGCATCGCCGTACTTCTTTGCCTCTTCCTCGAAGACTTCGATAAATGTACTCCCGATTATTTTTCTCTTCTTCTCCGGATCGCTGACGCCTTCAAGATTTTTAAGAAACTTTTCCGAGGCATCAACATGAATATGGTTGAGATTAAGTTTCTCGTCAAACATCTTCCCTATCTTCTGGCTCTCGTTCTTCCGCATAAGGCCGGTGTCTATATGGATGCAGATAAGGTTATCGCCTATAGCTCTTTTCACCAGCACTGCGGCAACTGTCGAGTCTACCCCCCCGCTTAACGCACAGATTGCCTTGGAATCACCGGCAATGCTTTTAATTTTTTCAATGCTTTCTTCAATGAAATTCTTCGGTGTCCAGTTTCCTTTGCATTCGCATATGTTGAAAATAAAATTCCTTATAATCTTGTCGCCTTCCTGAGAGTGTGCAACTTCCGGATGAAACTGCACACCGTATATCTTTTTAGATTCATTGGAAATAGCACATACGGGAGAATGATCCGATTCGCCGCTGATGACAAAACCTTCCGGCTCCTTGGTCAGGTAATCGCCGTGACTCATCCAGACGATGGAACTTCTCGTTACGCCTTTGAATATTTTCGAATCGTCGGTTATTCTTAAAACCGCTTTGCCGTACTCTCTGTCCTTTGCAGGTTCCACCCCGCCGTTATATGCTCTGCAGATCAGCTGAAGGCCGTAGCAGATGCCCAGAACAGGAATTCCGAGCTTCAGAATTTCTGCATTGATGCTGGGAGCTCCTTCGTCGTAAACGCTCATCGGTCCGCCCGACAGTATTATGCCCACCGGAGCGATCTTCTTCACTTCTTCTAATGTAATTGTGTGCGGATGAATTTCGGAATATACGCTGGCTTCTCTTACACGTCTCGTTATCAACTGAGTATACTGCGAGCCGAAGTCAATAATTAATATATTTTCTCTCTGTTCCATCTTAATGAATAAAAACTCCTTTGCAAACGTTTGGTTTAAAACAAAGACAAAATCCCGGCAATCGGAATTTTGTCGTTAATTATCCGAGAACCATTATTTTCATCAGCCCCTTAAATACGAATCTCAAAACATCATCTCGTATCATTTTAAGCACTAAATTGGTATTTACAGCGTTACAAAAATAAGGCCGCTCCCCGATAACTTAAAGGTCTTAATTTAGGAAGAATATTTCCTACTGCCCGACCTGCTGTTTATAAGCCTCAACGTCAAGCAGACTATCCAGTTCGCCCGGAGAAGTAATTTCTATTTTGATCATCCATCCTGCGCCGTAAGGATCGCTGTTTACACTCTCGGGAGAATCCGTAAGAGCTTTATTAATCTCGATTACCTTGCCCGAGCAGGGCGCGTACAAATCGCTTACCGTTTTTACAGCTTCAATAGTTCCGAATGTTTCGCCGTTTTTTATTTCGGAGAGATTAGGATCGATGTCTACAAAAACTACGTCGCCTAATTCCCCTTGCGCGTAATCGGTTACTCCGATAGTACCGATATTTCCTTCAACGGATATCCATTCGTGATCTTTTGTATATTTTATTTTTTCCGGGAAATTCATTTTTACCTCGGTGGTTAAATTTTAGTTGGAATATAATTTTATGTCCGGCATAATTCATTTCGTAGTTAAGTGTTGTTTATCTGCCGAACCGGATGATTTTTTATTTAAAGACAAAATGTTCGAGGAAACCGGTATCGAAATTACCGCTTAAAAATCTTTCGTCCTGAAGTACTTTCAAGTGGAACGGTATGGTTGTCTTTATGCCTTCCACAACAAATTCTTCAAGCGCCCTTCTTCCTCTTTCC
>JBJKTB010000005.1:0-3981 GCA_046703345.1 Ignavibacteriaceae bacterium | reverse complement strand
GCTTACGCTTCATCTTCTTAACAGCTATCTCGGATAAATAATTATTTACACGGCAACTGCACTGACATTCTGCGTGTGGCAGATGAAAGGGTATTACGACACGATTCCCTACAGTCTGGAAGAAAGTGCCAGGATAGACGGCTGCAACAGGTGGCAGGCATTTTATTAAATAATTTTTCCGCTGGCAACACCCGCGCTGGTAATAACCGCTTTGTTTTCTTTTATGACGGCATGGTCGGAGTACATTGTTGCCGCTCAGGTTTTACAGGACTCGAACCTGTTTACGCTTCCGCTGGGTTTAAAATCTTTCGAATCAAAGCTGTCTGCCGAATGGGGATTGTACGCGGCTGCAGCATTGGTGGTAAGCGTTCCTATAGTAATTTTGTTTGTTGCTTTAAGCAAGTGGCTTGTCTCAGGACTTACGCTAGGCAGCGTTAAAGGTTAAATAATACTTTAAGGATTTTTATGCTGGAAATTCAAAAAAAACTTTCCAAACGTTTTTACGCGCTCCTGAGTCTTCCTTCAACCGCGATGGGATTTGCGCTGTCAATTCAGATATCTGCGCTAAGCTGGATTCTAAGCACAAAGTACGGATTGAAGATAGAAGACGTCGGACTTGTCTGGGCATCCGGACCGATAGCCGGAATACTCGGACAAGTTATAGTCGGAATAATCAGCGATCGAGTTTGGCTATGGAAAGGGAGAAGGCGTCCGTTCATATTCATCGGCGGACTGCTGGCGGCGCTCATGCTGTTAGCGCTTCCAAACATCGACGTTATTTCCAAAGCGCTCGGTTTCCAGGGAATACTCGGCGTTGCTATTGCCGTGGCTTTAACATTAGATCTGGCTATCAACGTAAGTTTTAATCCGACAAGATCGATCATCGCCGACGTTACTCCCGAAGGAACCGAGCGTACAAAAGGCTACGCATGGATGCAGACTATTTCGGGCACTTTCGGCGTGCTTGCTTACGTAATCGGCGCTGTATGGAATAATTATTTGCTGATTTACATCGGCGTAGTTCTGGTACTGGCCATGTCTATCATTCCGCCGTTCTTCATAGAGGAGCCGAGAGAGCTTCAGAATCAGAACGAAGAAGAAGGTAAGCATAACAAACCTCATACGTCATTCAAAGAGATAATGAACAGCATACAGCCGCTGTGGGGTTTTCTGTTGTATGCTGTTTACGCCATCGTAACGCGCCTTCTTGATATGAGGTCAGACAACTACTACATCGAAATTTTATGCTTTGCGGTTACGATCTTCTTCATCTTGAAAGTTCTTTTTAAGAATGCGGAAGGCAAATCAAAAAGTGAAGCCGGATTAATCGGATTTAAAAAAGTTCTGGCCGCGCATTCGTTTACATGGATCGGTATCCAGACGATGTTCGTATATATGTTTGCCTACATACAATTTAAAGTTTATAACTTCGGCGCGGGCTCCGTTATTCCGGGCGACGTACAGATTAACATGGGTCGCGTGGTTTCGATCAGTTTTCTAATACTCAATGCTGTAGGAGCGCTGCTGCCGGCATTCGTGCTTGAACCAATCACGAGAAAAATAGGACGGGTGCGCACACACGCTTACTGCATCGCCAGCATGGCAGTTGGTTATGCCGGAATGATATTCTTCGGATTAACGCCGGTGTCAATATATATTTTAATGGGAGTCCTCGGTATCGGATGGGCGGCTACAATAAGTCTGCCTTTCGCCATCATGTCGCAGAAAGTCGATCAGGCGAAGATGGGACTTTACATGGGACTGTTTAATCTGGCAGTCGTTCTGCCGCAGCTTGTAGCTAGTTTCGGAGTAGGGCAGGCGGTAAGCGTTGCGCCGGATAAAAGTTTAATTTTCATTATAAGCGCCGTAACCCTTGCGATATCGGCAGTGCTCTGGTTCTTCGTAAAAGAAGATTAGAATAAGAATGAATTTAAAGTAATAAGAAAGAAAAAGTTTAATCAAAATTATCTTCGCGGGACTTCGTTTTACTTCGTGGAACTTTGTGAAGCTAATTCCCAAATAAAGTTGTACTTCAATCTGTCGTTACAATTTGAGAAGGATAAGTTTATCCCTTTACTTTACCTCATCAACATCATCAACCTTCATAACGAGAAGCGCCGCGAGAAGGAAAGAAGCGCCTCCAAGCAGAAGCGCGTAAATAGCTTCGTCGCCGAAAAGATGCTTGACGAAAAATCCTAAGATAGCCGCTGCAGTAATCTGAGGGATGACGATAAAGAAATTAAAAATTCCCATATAAACGCCGAGCTTATTAACCGGGAGCGAACCCGTTAAGATCGCATAAGGCATAGCAAGAATAGAGGCCCACGCGAGACCGATGCCCAGTTCCGAAATAATCAGAAGATTCGGATCTTTTATTACGTAGAAAGATGCTAGTCCTATGCCGCCGCAGACAAGACTTATCGCGTGAACTGCTTTCCGGCTTGTCTTCTTAGCGAGCCAGATAAGAAGAAAAGCCATCACAGCCGCGAATCCGTTGTACACAGCCATTAATACACCAACCCAGTCGGCGCCTTTATTGAACAGCGCCGAATTCGCATCGGTCGCGCCGTAAATATGATGAGTAACCGCCGGAGTTGTGTAAATCCACATGGCGAAAAGAGCAAACCAGGAGAAAAACTGAACGTACGAAAGCTGGACCATAGTCTTCGGCATTTTAAAGAGGTCGTTCATTACTATGACAAAGCCGGTATGAGTCTTTTTTCTATGAGTAAGATATCCCACGAAAATCTGCAGAAGTCCGAATGCCGCAATACCTGAGAAAAACACGCCCAGACCGTAATCCATATAGATGAAGAGATCGAAAACAATGAAAAGCGCAGCGCCGATGATGAACCATATAAGTCCGTTTCTGAAAAACCTCGAGTGTTCGATGAAATTTTCGTCTTCGCGTCTGTTCGCTACGTTGTTGTCCTGATCTTCGGAGAATTTCTGAATTTCCTCGGGAGAATATTCTTTTGAGCTGAATACAGTATACAGAACCGCTAAAAAGAAAACGGCTCCGCCGATATAAAAGGACAGTTTTACGGATTCAGGTATCATTCCTTCCGGCGCCGTATTGCTGATCCCGAACCAGTTAGTCATGATATACGGAAGCGCGGAAGCTATAACCGCGCCGATACCGATGAAGAAACTCTGCATTGAGAAGCCGATGGTACGCTGCTCTGAAGGGAGCATATCGCCGACGAAAGCTCTGAAAGGCTCCATCGAAACATTTATTGACGCATCCATAATCCAGAGCATTCCCGCCGCTACCCAAAGGACAGGGGAATTGGGCATGATGAATAATGCGATCGAAGCAAGAATAGCTCCGGATAGGAAGTAAGGACGGCGGCGTCCCAATCTGCCCCAAGTTTTATCGCTCATGTGCCCGATGATCGGCTGAACTATCAACCCGGTAATAGGAGCGGCAATCCATAGAATCGGTATGGCGTCAATCTTCGCGCCGAGAGTTTCGAAAATTCTGCTGACGTTTGCGTTTTGGAGTGCGAATCCGAATTGAATGCCTAAGAAGCCGAAGCTCATGTTCCAGATCTGCAAGAAGCTTAGACGGGGCTTTTTCATCAATCATCTCTTAACTGGTGAATGAATATTTCGTCGCATAAAATAAGTTAAATCAGGATAAAAATCTTCCTCTATTTTAAGGCACGTGAAATATGATTTACCCGTGATCAAAAGTCGTTTGGCGCGCAAAGCAACGCGAAGAGAACTTTTCTTCTTCTTAAACGCGAAGGAAGTTTTAACATTGAAATTTCCGGGCGTTAACCTTCAAAACATGCTAAGAATTTTAACCGAATTTTTAATATCTTGTGTGCAAATTATTGTGAAATTATAATTCAAACGGAAACAAAATGGCGAAGAGGGTCAAGTCGATAACCGAACGGAAGAAGGAGCATCTTCAGCTCTGCCTAACCGACGACGTGGCCTTTAAGAATAAGACTACCGGATTTGAAAGATATGAAT
>JBJKTB010000004.1:0-7707 GCA_046703345.1 Ignavibacteriaceae bacterium | reverse complement strand
GTAAGATAGGAAAGGGTCAAAGAGTTAATTCCGTTTTGGGATTCAATCAGTTTGCCTGTAACGCCCGCCAGACAAATTTCGCCGCCGTGCTCCCCGGCTCCGGGTCCGAGATCGATCATGTAGTCCGAACTCTCAATTGTTTCTCTGTCGTGCTCAACAACGATGACGGTATTTCCCAGATCGCGCAGATTTTTTAGCGAATTTATTAATTTAATGTTGTCGCTTTGATGGAGGCCAATTCTCGGCTCGTCAAGTACGTAAAGAACGCCCGCAAGCTGAGAGCCTATATGTGTGGCTAGCCTTATTCTTTGAGATTCTCCGCCTGTCAAAGTTCTGGCCGATCTGTCGAGAGTTAAATAGTCAAGACCCACGTTAAGCAGAAAACTCAAGCGTGTAGTGATCTCCTTTAAAATAGGCTTGGCAATTATTGAATCGCGGCCGCT
Organism: Ignavibacteriaceae bacterium; assembly: GCA_046703345.1. Taxonomy (GTDB): domain Bacteria; phylum Bacteroidota; class Ignavibacteria; order Ignavibacteriales; family Ignavibacteriaceae; genus FEN-1297. The sequence goes on along the minus strand of JBJKTB010000004.1, from coordinate 7,264 downwards.
GATTTTTAAATTCTCAAAGAACTGCTCTGCCGTCTTAATTGAAAGTTTGGTGACTTCGCTGATGTTCCGGCCCTGAAATTTAACTGCCAGAGATTCCTGTTTCAGCCTTCCGCCTCCGCAGGTTGGACAGGTAACGGTATTCATATAAGACTCAACCCACTCCCGGATATTGTTCGAGCTTGTAGTAGTGTAGTAATTCTTGAGATAGTTTATAAGTCCGGAAAACCTGTGGAGATAAGTTACCGGTTTGGTGCCGCCGTACGAATATGAAAATGCTATTTTATCCTTGCTCCCGTTAAGCAGAACATCTTTCTGCTCTTCGGTTAAATCGCTAAGCTTGGTATCGAAATTAAAACCGTATTTTTCCGCTACCGCGCCTAGCTGGTTGAAAAACCAAATTGAACGCGGCTTGCCGAGCGGGGCCAGGCCTTCTTCATTTACGGATTTATCCCAGTCGGGAATGATTAAATTAATATCAAGCTCTTTCTTTTCTCCGAGGCCTTCACAGTCCGGGCAGGAGCCGTAGGGCGAGTTGAACGAAAACGAGTTAGGAGCAAGTTCCCGGTAGCTTATACCGCAGTCAAGGCAGGCGAGGTGCCTGCTGAAAATATGGTCCAGCTGCGAATCATTCACTACCACAATCCCGTTACCGTAATTAAGCGCAACTTCCACAGATTCTGTAATTCTGCTGCGGCTTTTCTCCGCTACGGTAATTCTATCGATAACTATTTCAATATTGTGAACTTTATAGCGGTCGACATGAAATCCTTTGGTAATTTCATTAAATTCGTTGTCGACTCTCACCCTCAAAAATCCGTCGGAAGCGATTTCCTCGAAGAGCTCACGGTAATGACCTTTTCTTCCTCTTACAACCGGAGCAAGTACAGAGATTTTTTTACCGTTTAGTGATGAAATAATTGAATCGATAATCTGAGCTGATGATTGTTTTGTAACCGGTTTGCCGCAGTTATAGCAGTAAGGAATTCCCAGGCGCGCGTAAAGAAGGCGAAGATAGTCGTAAATCTCCGTAACAGTTCCTACGGTTGATCGCGGATTACCGGAGGTTGATTTCTGTTCTATTGAAATAGCCGGGCTCAATCCCTCAATCAGATCGACGTCGGGTTTTTCGAGCATGTCTAGAAATTGTCTGGCGTAAGCCGACAACGACTCAATATAACGCCGCTGCCCTTCCGCATAAATTGTATCAAACGCAAGCGATGATTTCCCCGAACCGGAAAGTCCGGTAATAACCGTGAAAGTATCTCTCGGAATTTCCAGATCGATATCTTTCAGATTATGTTCTCTGGCGCCTTTTATTATTATGGTTTCTTTTTCCAAAGCGTAAAATTAACTTTAAATTTTTAAATAGTTATATTACTTATAGTGAGTCTGAAAATCAATTATATTAGAAGTACATCACGTCATCATACATAAAGAAATAATTGAATGCCCATAATTGAACAAATTAAAACAATAGCGCGTTCCGGTGAGTTTAAGCTGAAAGAAAAAGGCTCAACTTTTATCGGCAAATCATATCTTATTGAAAATGAAGAGGATCCGGTTAAAATATTGGGAGAGCTAAAAAAAGAGTATTATGACGCCACTCATCATTGTTTTGCCTATAGGACGATAAAAGGATTGTTAAAATATTCTGACGATGGCGAACCTTCCGGTACGGCCGGCATTAGAATTTTAAATGCTATAGAGCACCAGAATCTAAATAATGTGCTTCTTGTTGTCATAAGATATTACGGAGGCACTAAATTAGGCGTGGGGCCTCTCGGTAGGGCTTATTACAGCTGTGCCGAAAATGCATTGGAAGAAAGCGGTTCCGTGTTAAAATTCGCATATAAATCGATTAAAATAATTTCTCCGTTTAATTATATAAGCAATGTTCACAGATTATTATCAAATCACGAAGTTATTATGGGACAATCGGAATACGACATCAACGCAAATTTTAATTTACATGTAAAAACAGGATTGATAGAATCTTTAACCTCCAAGCTTACCGAAATATCAAGAGGAGAAATAACATTTAGTATTAGCGAAGAAATTATATATATCTAGAAAAAAAATTCGCCTCAGACTTGACAAAATAATATCCATTAGTGATATTTGACATAAGCAATATTTTTCATTTCTAAAATGCAAAACAGGGAAGACATAGTATCAAACGCCAGCCGACTCGCAGATTTAACTTTTAATCTATTAGCAAGCTGTCAGGAAAAAGAAGTTAGATTAGCGGAACAATACGGACTAACTCAGGCAGAATTTCGTTGTTTAAGATTGTTCAACGCCGATGAAAGTTTGAACAATAAACAAATAGCGGAAAGAATGAGCTTGAGTCCCAGCCGGTTAACCAGGATAATAGATGGTTTGGTAAAAAAAGAATACATCCTTAGAGAGATCGACAATTCCGACCGAAGGAACATGAAAGTGTCACTCTCCAAGAAAGGTGTACTGCTTGTGCAGCTTTTAAACCAGGCCTACCTCGATATTCATAAAGAAATCCTGGAAGATATCGACGAACAGCAGCATAAACCGCTGATTAACGCAATGACTAACTTGCTGTCTGCGCTGGAAAAATGGATTTCTAAACCATAGTTGATATAGCAAACGATATATAGATACAATAATTGTTATAAAGAAAGTTTGTTATTATCAACAATGGTAAATTATGTTCTTTTTAATGAGAAAAAAGCTTCATACTATTCAAAAAGAATTCAAATTTTACCTCTCTTCCAGGCATAATATTTGGCATTAATCTCGCATCGGTTCAAAAGAAATTGAACGGGAAAACAGTTAGTTCGACTTGAAGAAATTTTAATGTATAATTGGCGGGACATTGCTCGGGGGAGAGTTCCGCTTTTTTTATTCCCTTTTCTTGAAATTAACGAACTTTTTAGCCCACTCCAAATCCGAAAGAAGTTCGTTAAAATTTGAAAAACCCTCTCCGCTCAAAACAAAGTAGGTTTTATCGAAGTAGCTTTTCATTAATTCATCCGCCCCTGAAATAATGTCTTTAATCTGGTTTACGGCTTTATTCATATTATCCGCAAAATCGTTTTTTATTTTTTCTAGGCTTCCGGCTTCGGGATTTGCGCCCCCCTTGCTTACTACACGCATGAGTCCCTGAACATACTTTGCAGTAAATATGAGGTCTTCAAATTCAGATTCCTTACCAGACCGAATCGCTTCCTCATATATCCTTATCAGTTCGGCTTTCCTTAAAAGTTTGGTACCGGAAAATGCCTCTACATCGTCGGCAAATACAATCGGATCTTTTGAATAATATTCGCTCATTTTAATTCTGCTTTTTATCTATAATTTTACATTTAGCAGTTGCTAATACTTAATTCCCAGCCCAATGCCGTCGCCAACCGGAAGTATGGATGATTTCAACTTTGGATGTGAAATAAAAACCCGGTTGAAGTCTCGTATAATTTTGGCAGAGTTTCTCTGGTCGGTTGGAATTTTAGAATTAGAAGCAGCATAACCTTTCCATAAAAGATTGTCAACGAAAATTATTCCGCCTCTTTTTAAAAGTATCATAGAATAGTCGAACAACTTTTTATAATCAGTCTTATCGGCATCGAGAAAGATTAGATCGTACTTCTTATCAAGCCTAGTCATTATATTCAAAGCATTTCCTTCGAACAAATGAATTTTACTTTCTTGGCCCGATTTTTTAATATTCTTTTTCGCTATCGTAATGTTGTCTTTGCTTTTTTCGATTGAATGCACAACGCTTTTTTTATTTAGGTTACGCGCGATCCTTATTGTTGAATAGGCTATCGCGGTCCCTAATTCAAGAACCCGCTGAGGTTTTGTAAGATGTACAAGCTGTTCGAGAAATTGTGCAGAGTCTTTAGACAATATTGGCACTTTGTTCGTCTTAGCAAACTCTTCCATTTCGGAGATTAAGGTATCCTCTTCTTCTATAAGATTATGAAGATATTTTTCCTGCGCAGGAAATAATATTTTGCCCATCTGATAATCCGTGAATTCATTCTAAAAAATTGTTAATATCAATGTCTGCCAGACTTTAGCTTACAGAGACGGCATATTTAATGTTCTAATCTAATAATAAACAACGAAAATTTGTATAATTTCCTCACTTCAAATTTGGAATGGATTTCAAATCACAAGCAAATTTTAAGGATCAAAATAGATTTCACAAATTTTATTTGTTTCATGATTTCATTTTTTTTACAAACGGATTCCGTAATTTCTCATTGCTCTTCCAATACATTACCACTATCGGCGAAATTAAATTATCGCAGCAGCACCATCTTATTTCCGTAGCTCTTTCCGCCGATAGTAAGTATATAATAATAAACTCCGCTTGCGCACTTAATGCCATTGCTCGACTTGCCGTCCCAAACCAAATTATAATTCCCTTCGGCTACGTTGCCGTCGAAAAGCACTTTCACAGTTTTTCCGATGCCGTCCAGAATTACCAGCTTTGCGTATCCACTGGCTGAGGCATAAAACCTTATCGTAGTTGTCGCATTAAACGGATTGGGATAGTTTGTGCCAAGAACATCAACAGGACTTGCAACCGGCTGGGAGATTCCTGTTGTAACTACATATTGCCCGTAATTAAAGGTATAGTAGTCGGAAGCAGGTTCACGCAAGGAATTGCCGGAACTGTCCCGATAAGTAAAGTAAAATGATATCTTGCTGCCTTCGGCCATGTTAGGGAGAGTGAAAGCATACCTCAGCGAATCGTCGTAGCTCATTCCCGCGGAAGCATAAGGACTGTTGCCGTCGCTGTAAAAAATCTTCACAGTTGAGGGATCAACGCCGCCGTTTACGAAAAATATCTTATTGATCTGATAAGCGCCGTTAGTATCCAGCAATACCGGGTAAGAGAGAGCATCCTTAGCCGAAAGCAGGCCGTAACCGATATTATTGTTTGGGTTACTGTGGTTTGCAGATGCCTGAAGCAAAATATTCCTCGCTTGAACGTTTGTTATGCTCGGATAAACCGATAAAAGCTCGGCCCCTATTCCGCTTGCGATCGGAGTTGCCGCAGATGTTCCGTTTGCGTATTCATACTGATTAGTAAAATTAGCGTTCGCTCCGTAAACATCAACTCCCATTGTTGTTAAATCTGGTTTAATTCTTCCGTCGTAAGTAGGTCCGTGCGACGAAAAAGAAGCTACAATATTATTGGCATCAACCGCTCCAACCGCAATTACATTATACGCATCAGCAGGAGCGTCCACATAATACCAGGAGGTATTGCCTTCATTGCCGGCAGCAGTAAATGTAAGTACTCCCCTTTCAAAAGCCAGATTAACCGCTTTCGTTATAATTGTAGTATTTCCGTTAAGGTCCTTATAAGAGTAAGAATATGTTGTATCGTCAAATATATTGTAGCCAAGCGAGCTTGTGGTAATATCTACGCCCTGCGCTTCCATCCATTGAAGAGCGGCTGCGTAATTATCTTCCTCAATATGCGACTCGCTTCGGTCATCTTCCGTTTTTGCAAGAAGAAAGCTTGCGTTATACGCCGGGCCGATAATAAATCCGTTTTTATAGCCGGCCAGTATTGAAAAAACATACGTGCCGTGATGCCCCGAATCCAATGCATCCCCCGGCTGCGGTGCGGTTGAGGTAGTATGGAAAACAAAATTGTATTCCGCCAGTACTTTACGCGCGGCAAGAGACTCCTGATTTTTCCAGATAAATCCGTCGTCTAATATTCCGATGATGATGCCTTTGCCGTTTATGCCTTTTGCCTGCACCGCCGGTATATCGGATAATTGATACTGAGTTAATGATAACCCGTAATCGGACGACAAAGCATCTTTCCTTAAACTGTTTGTTGGAATCTCGGTAAATGCCGGCTGTTTTAGTTTAATAATTCCTACCGGCGAAATTCCGGAGACAAAAGATAATTGTTCAATTTGAGTAATTTGCTGCGGCGTTAAATATGCCGAAACCGCGTTAAACCATCTCAACTTATTTTCAATTTTGACGCCTAATTTTTCAAGCGATGAAATGTAATCTGGTTTTATAGGAAGGTCTTCGTAAGTAACTATATGCCCGGCCGGCATAACCTTTTCTCTTCTTGCTATTGCCCTTGGTGTTAATAAACTCAAAGCCTCTTTGTATAACGCACCGGTCTTTTGAAGAGCGAACTGAGGAGAAACACCTTTGTCTTTAAAATATATCATGTATTTGGTTTGACCGAAAGCGGCGGATAACGTTAAAAAGAAATAGGCGAGCAGCAATAAATTTTTCATTGTTCCACTTAATATGTTTATGAGTCAGTTTGATCCGCTATCATGAACTTTAATTTTCAAATATATTCTTTAGAAACGAAACTAAAAAACTAATTGTTTATCCCCTTTTTAACGGATCGCGGTAAACAGCCTCTTCCATCTTACTCCGGCAAAAATGTTCCCGAACCACGACGGTGAAACGAACGGATCCGCCGACCAGTAAATCAACGCGGCCTTTCCAACAATCATATCTTCGGGCACGAAACCCCAAAAACGACTATCCATACTGTCGTCCCGGTTATCACCGAGAACGAAATAATAATTTTTTTTAAGAGTATAAGACCTGACAGGCGCTCCGTTTATATTTATAACCGTACCTTCAACACTTACCGCTTTACGGTTATATTCTCTATCGATCAGCGCCTGCCATTCCGCAATATTCTTTGCATTCAGCTGAACTTTTTCCCCTTTATAAGGGACCAGCAGAGGGCCGTAATTATCTGGATTCCATGACTTTCCCGGAGGATAAATTTTATCATCAGCTTTGCCTGCCGGCTCAGAATGCGATGAGTCTATAATTGCCTGCGGAGGCTCGGGAATTATCTTTCCGTTAACATAAACCACTTTATTGATTATACGAACCGTATCGCCTGGCAACCCGATAATTCTTTTTATGTAATCAACTTCCGGTACGGCTTTGAACTGATCATTATATCCGGGAAATCTGAATACTATAACGTCGTTCCGCTTAGGCTTTCCAAATGCTATAAAACGAACGTGAGAGATAGGAATGCCTATAAAAGGCAAATATTCCGGCGAAGATATTGCATAAGCGGCTTTGTTAACCAGAATGTAATCGCCTACCAATAAAGTGTTCTTCATAGAGGCGGTAGGGATGTTATCCGCTTCGATAAAAAATGTTTTGTTTACAAGTGCGGCGGCAAACGCAATCATTACCGCCCAAACAAATTCATTAATCTTACCTTTGCGCGTCTGTAAGCCGGTTTTCTCTAACTTTCTCTCAGCTT
>JBJKTB010000003.1:0-3310 GCA_046703345.1 Ignavibacteriaceae bacterium | reverse complement strand
ACATAGTGCCGGTATGCAGCATAACGAGGAGCATCGTCATTTCGGGAGACGAGGGGTGAAGCCCCATAATTTTTTCGGCGATGATTACATGAGCCGAGCTTGAAACAGGAAGAAGTTCGCATGCGCCCTGAACCAGAGCGAGAATCAAGACCTGAAGATAACTTGGCATATTAAGTGAGTCCTTATTTGAGAATTCATATTAAGATGATAAAACTATCATTAAAAAATTAGATTAGGTCCGCCGGAAGATAATTCCGAAGAATTAATTATTTTGTGATCCCGGTAAGTTTTCGAAAAAAAATTCGACTGCTGATATCCGTTAAAGCCGTTATTTCTAAACTTTTATAGAATAAATCCGATAGTATAATAAAATATAATTGTTTCGTATTATAAATCAGCGGAGGAGTTCTTATGGCATTTCTAAATTGGGAAGACAAATACTCGGTTAATTTAAAGGAAATCGACGAACAGCATAAAGTTTGGATCGGTTTAATTAATAATCTTCACGACGCAATGAAAGTGGGGAAGGGAAAAGAAGCCTTAGGCAGTACTTTTGACGAAGTAGTAAAATACACAAAGTATCATTTCGACAGCGAAGAGAAATTTTTCTCCATGTATAGCTATCCGCAATCCGTTTCACACAAAAAAGTGCACGAAGATTTTGTAGTCGAAGTTAAAAAGTTAAAACAGGATTACGACAGCGGAAAAACTATTATGACTCTGGAATTGATGAACAAATTAAAAGACTGGCTCACAAACCATATCTTAGTATCCGACAAAGAGTATACTACTTACCTGAATTCAAAGGGTGTAAAATAGGCTTATATTTAATTCATCAAAAATTCGCGCCCGGATTATTTAAAAATGATGATCCGGGTCTTACAATCCGTACGCAGTTAAATTTCCCGACTCATCCGTAATATACAAGCATCCGTTCACTACAATTGGGCTTTCCCAGTGTATGCCGCTTATGCCCGAACTTTTCCAAAGAAGCTTTCCCGTTGCCGGATATAACGCGCGTATGCTTCCGCTTACCGCGCAGAATAAAATTCCGTCGGCTATAACCGGCGAACTGCTTCCTTCCGGCTGATCCCATTCAAGCTTCAAATACGGAAGGCCGGCGCTGTTTACTTCCAATTTGAATGCCGCAAGTCCGTGATATGTTCCGACGAATACCCACGAATTTTTATCTTTCGAATTAACCCACACCGCTGGCTGCGTAAAAATCATTTCACCCGAGGGAATATTGATTAGACTTCCGACTTCACCTCCAGTATGACCGGGACCTTTCTGCCCGCTAAGATCGGCTATATTTATCAGTCTGAGTTTTTTATCTTTGCCGCCCTGAACCGCAAGTTTTTTTATTTTACAATTAGAGGGAGTGGGAATAATTGCAGGAGCAGTGCTTCCGAGATCGAGGTCATAATCGTCAAGCTCGCCGAAGTTTGAAGGAGTATAGCTGTCGACCGGATTGCCTTTAATCCCTGTACCGTCAGGATTAATTGAAATTACGGCATCGCCCCAATCATATTTTTTAGGATTAAAGATCCCATTGCCCGTTGCAAAGTAAATTCTATCGGTGGCTGCATTGTAAACTACGCCGGGCCTTGACCAAACGGCGCTCTGAACATCCGGGCAGTCCGGTTTACCGGGCCGTTCAACGAAGTGAACCGCGCGGCTGCTGCAGTTTGCGTTGAAGACGTGCTGCGCTCCTGTTTTAAGATTTATCGCGGTAACATGTCCCTGATAGTCGCCTCTATCACCGAGGTATCCGCCGTTCGCAACGTAAAGATATGAATCGCCTTTTTTATCGGTTGCAATAGAAAGCGCGGAAGATCCTTTCTCATTGAAAGGCTTGAGAGTACACAGCTCGGGCCAGCCGTCGGTCTTAACTTCCTTACCGTCTGCGACGGAATATTTATGAACATATCCGTCGAGACCGTAGCTGTACACATACTTTAGATCCGGATCGATTGCGGGAGACGAGGTTGTGTAAGTCGGCCGGCCTCCGTTGTTGATTGTATAATCGCCTGTGCCGTATTGATGCGTCCAGATCTCTTTACCTGTTGCAGCGTTTAATGCAATAATTCTTCCGTCCTTTGTCGTTACAAAAATCATATTTACTGATCCTGATTTAGTTTTAACGCCGCTTAAATAAACCGGCGCGCCGTCGGCAACGGAAGGAAGTGATACTTTATAAAGCTGATGCAGTTTGTTTACGTTCTGCAAATTTATTTTAGTCTCTTTTGTATTATTGCCGCTATGCTGCGGATCGAAATTAAACTGGAGCCAGTTATATTTCTTATCGGAGGACGGCTTAACAGCATTCTGCTTTTGGGGATGATGATTATGAATTGTCTGCGCATCACAATAATCGATTGAAAATTGTGCAGTACTAAATAACAGAAACAATGCTGCTGATAAAATCAATATATTAAAGGATGAATTCGGACTATTAACAAAATGCTTTTTCCGTTGACTGCTTTTATTGATATATAAATCTTTGCTGTGCATATCTATCCTGTATAATTGTAAACTTTAAATTATTTCTTGTATTCGTTAAGAGAAAAAGTAATCCCGCGTACAGGTTAACAACGCAAAAATCAATTTTGCTGTTATAGTATAGTGAACGAATATTATTCTATCAATTGCCGAATGAATATTTTATAAATCATGAATAACAGATCACACAATAGGATATAATAATGCCAGGGTTCAAAAAGTATTTCTCAGACGCAAGCAGTTCACCAAGTATTTGCTTCTGATAATTTAATTGATATCTTAAATTCAATTTGTTTATTAAATATAAAAATTAGGCGTCTGCATACTTATAAAAAGGGGACTACGGCTGATTCCGTCCGGAAGAAAATTCCCAATTCTCTAGTGAAATTGTAACTAAAGCGGGAGCGGAAATGCGCTTAGTAAAAATTTATTCGTTTATCATTTTGCTGGCATTGCCTGCTAATTACATCTTTGCACAGGGCCTTACGCAGGAAGAAAAAAATCAAATTATTGCGGCATTAGACAGCACTTCGCCGGAAAAGAGTTATGAAGCATTAAAGAAAATTCAGCTCTATAATATTACTGAAGCAGTGCCTTATCTTGAAAGCAGAATATGGTCAAAGAACTGCATTACACGCGCAAGTTATCTGGTGACGCTTGAAAAATTAGGAGCAGCCGACCTGCACGCTATTGCGTTGCAGTGTTTGGATTCCGCCTCTAATTGTTCCCGCAATAATGCATTCGATAATCCGCTGGAACTGAAAATAACCGCCGCTTCGGTTTTGTTCAAACTGAATGATTATTCTTC
>JBJKTB010000002.1:0-6298 GCA_046703345.1 Ignavibacteriaceae bacterium | reverse complement strand
TATCTGTACCGCGGCCCGCCATGTTTGTGGCAATCGTAACCGCGCCCTTCTGCCCCGCATAAGCTACAATTTCAGCCTCGCGCTGATGCTGCTTCGCGTTAAGTACGTTGTGAGGTATTCCCTGACGCTTAAGCATTCTGCTTAATGTTTCCGAGACCTCTACTGAAGTCGTTCCCACTAGAACCGGCCGGCCCTCTTTTCTCAGGGTCTCTATCTCCTCGATAACCGCGTTGTACTTTTCTCTTTTTGTTTTGTATACCGCGTCGTCGTCGTCGTCCCTTACTACAGGCTTGTTTGTCGGAATAACCGCAACCTCAAGCTTGTATATTTCGTAAAACTCTCCTTCTTCGGTCTCCGCCGTACCCGTCATGCCTGCAAGCTTGTTATACATCCAGAAATAATTCTGAAGTGTAATTGTTGCGAGCGTCTGCGTGTCCTTTTCAACTTTTACGTTTTCCTTCGCTTCGATCGCCTGATGAAGACCGTCGGAGTATCTTCTTCCCGGAAGTACGCGGCCGGTGAACTCATCCACTATAGCTATCTTGCCGTCTTCGGTAACTACGTACTCGTCGTCTTTTTCGAATAATGTGTATGCCTTCAGAAGCTGGTGTATGGTATGAATTCTGTCGCTGCTTTCCGCGTAGCGGTTGTAGAGCGCGTCTTTCCTCCGGATTTTTTCTTCGTCGGATATTGAAGTATCATGCTCGAATTTGCTTATCTCTGTTCCTAGGTCGGGAAGTATGAAAAAATCCTTCTCCATTCCGCTTCCCTTGGCAAGTTCCTCTCTTCCTTTATCGGTTAGATCTATGGTGTTGTTCTTCTCGTCAATGGCGAAATAAAGCTCGTCGTCTATGATGTGCATGTTCTTGGCTTTTTCCCTTAGGAACTCCATCTCGGTAGACTGAAGCAGTTTTTTATTTACCGGTTCGCTGAGCAGCTTCGCCAGCTTTTTATTCTTCGGAAGACCGCGGTACGCCCTTAACAAAGCCATCCCGGCCTCGTTGTCGCTTCCTTTCTCGCTGCTTGCCAGATTCTCTTCGGCATCCTGAACAAGCTTGGCTACCAGACTCGTCTGAAGCCTGTAGAGCCGCTCCACTTTCGGCTTCATCTCGTCAAATTTCTGATCGTCTATTTCAACCGGACCTGAAATAATAAGAGGAGTTCTCGCTTCGTCTATGAGTACCGAATCCACTTCATCAACTATAGCATAGTTGTGTACTCTCTGCACCTGGAAGTCTTTTTCTATCGCCATATTGTCGCGCAGATAATCAAAACCGAATTCATTGTTTGTCCCGTATGTAATATCGCATTCATACTCCTGCTTGCGCTTGTCGGGATCCATTGTGTTAAGAATAACTCCTACCGTCATGCCGTGGAATTTGTAAATTTCTCCCATCCATTCGCTGTCTCTCAATGCCAGGTAATCGTTTACCGTTACAAGGTGAACGCCTCTGCCGGTAAGTGCGTTAAGGTAAATTGGAAGTGTAGCCACGAGTGTTTTTCCTTCGCCTGTGGCCATCTCGGCTATCTTCCCTTCGTGAAGTATTATTCCTCCCAGCAGCTGAACATCGTACGGCACCATATCCCAGGTAATTTTGCTTCCGGCTATTGTCCAGGTTTTTCCCAGAAGTCTCTGGCACGTGGACTTAACTACCGCGAAGGCTTCCGGCAGTATTTCGTCAAGAATCTCCTCGTACTGATCGTTTAGTTCGTCCTCCAGCTTGTGAAGTTCGTCGTATACAGTATGAAAATCCATATCCTCGTTCGACTGCAGCTGCTGCTTATAATCCTCTATCTTCTGACGAAGTTCCGCCGTATGATCGGCAATCCTTTGCTTAAACTCCTGAGTTTTTGCCCTAAGCTCGTCGTCAGAAATATCCTTTATCTTCTCGTATTCTTCGTTGATTTCATCTACTATTGGCCATATGCGCTTTAAGTCCTTCGCCTGCTTATCGCCGAATATTAATTTTACAATGTTTTTCATCTAAATTGGATCTCCGTAGGATTAATGAACATCAAAATTAACCATTGAGGCCCTGAAATGCAATTTAAGAAGAAATGCCTTAAATGGATATGAATTTATCGATTATCCGCAAATAACGATTGAAAAACGCCTTCTCCCCTCAGAACACGCCATTTTCATGCCGGCCTGAAAGCTGCCCTAATTCCGCTAAGGGATTAGTTTAACTATGTGCCACCCGCCGTATTGAACATATGTTATAACGGCTTTAAAAGTATCGCCCGATTTCATCTCGGCGAGCTTTGTTATTCCTTCTTCCGAAGATGGGCCGTTCCCGCTTTCAGCATAATCGGGATTGAGTATATAGCTGGCGCCCGGCATCGCAAAGCTTGCGTATGTAGAATCGGCGGCCGCTTTAACTATTTTACACTTTATTAAAAAATCATCCTTGCCGCGCAAATAAATACCGTCTATCTGTGCGGTTACTACCGATCTGTTTACAGGAAGCTTCGTCGGATACATAGATATAATCGTCGAATCCTTCCCTCCCGCGCCGCTCTGTATCGCATCGCCTGATCCGCATGAATACAATATAAATATAGAAACTGATATAATTGAAAGTAATAATGTCTTCATAATAGTAAAATATTTAATTTAATTTTAAAGTGATTATCCTAAATTCGCATTCCAAATAAACCTCAAAACTCAAATTGCCGATTATCTGTCTCCCCCCATTACTCCAATACTCCATTACCCCAATACTCCGTTACTCCACCACCCCAAACTTACTTCCCCCCACTGCTCGCACGGGCTCAGAATAATTAATTAAATCTTGCTGTTATCTCCAAGATATATTTATTCTCTTCTTTTTACAATCATTATATGTTAAATTTATGTATTAAATAACTTATTTCACAGTGACGGAAAACAGAAATAATTACAGGCTCTCTAAAGAATTTATTGCCAAGCTTGCGGAAATTTCGGCCGGCTACCTCCAGCCCGAATTGTTCGATAAGCTCCTGGCCCTGTTCGAATCGGAAATTTCTAAAATATATTTCACTCGCAGCGCTGAGTCTAATCTTCTCCGACTTATCACGGGTATGTTTGATAAGGTAACGTTCCTTGGTGAATGCTTAAAATATCCTCACTACGCGGAATTAATAATTTCTCTATCGGCAAACAGCAATTATCTCTGCGATATTCTTGTTAGAGATCCCGAATATTTTTACTGGATAGTTAACCCTTCTACGCTCGGACTTAAACTTGACGCCGCCCGGTTTACCGCCCGGCTTAAGGAAGCGCTGGCTTATTACAAATCCTTCGGCGCTAAACTTAACGCCCTGCGCTCGCTTAAACGCAAAGAGATTTTAAGGATAGGCGCAAAAGATATTTTTTCTAAAGTTGGTCTTAAAGAGATTACCGCAGAACTCTCCGTTCTGGCCTCCGCAGTCGCTTCCGAGCTTTTCGCTATTTGTTATGCTGAGATAATTTCGAAATATAAAATCCCGGCACTCGGCGACAAATACTGCCTGGCAGCTCTCGGCAAGCTCGGCGGCAATGAACTTAATTATAGTTCCGATATAGACCTTATTATTTTTTATGACGAGAATATTACTCTTCCCGGCGGAAAGGAATATTACGAAATCCTTAACGAAGCGGTTCTGCTTTTTATTGAAAGCGCGACTGCGGTTACAGGAAACGGATATATTTACAGGGTCGATTTCAGGCTCCGGCCCGACGGCAGGAATTCACCCCTTTGCAGATCCCTTAACGAGTACCTTAATTACTATGAAACTCGCGGCGAGGATTGGGAACGGCAGATGCTTATTAAATTGGATTTCGTTGCCGGAAGCAGATCTCTGTACGATTCCCTCGCCGGCTACCTTAAGCCTTTTATTTATCCAATGAGCTTCTCTTCTTCACCTACCGAACAGATAAGAAGACTTAAACATAATATCGAGAAAAATTTAAAAGATGAGGATATTAAACTCCTTCCCGGAGGTATAAGAGACATTGAGTTCTCCGTTCAGGCCCTCCAGCTCCTTAACGGCGGAAAAAATAAAAATATAAGAACAGGCAATACACTTGAGGCGCTCGATAAGCTTAGCGCGGCCGGTCTTCTTAACAAAGAAGAGACAAGGATATTTAGAGAGGCGTACGCCCTCTACAGAAAAATAGAACATTACCTCCAGCTTATGAACGACGCGCAGACTCATGTAATTCCCTCAGCGGGGGAAACCCTCGATAAGCTGAGCTGCTTCCTTGGCTATTCGTCTCCTGCCGCGTTCAAAAACAGCGTCGCTTCGTACAGAAAAAAAGTTCAGAAGGTTTTTAATTCTATACTTGGAAGTGATGATTCGAAAACCGGAAAAGCTAAGTCTTTTGAAACTATAAAATTTAAGAACGAAAAGAAGGCTCACTCCGATCTCGCTTATCTGCGCGAGGGGAAAGGACTGCTCGGCAGCAAGCAGTTCGATATGAAATCAATCTCGGCTTTTCAAGCGCTGGAAGATGAGCTTAATAATTTTCTCGCGGCTGCTTCGGATCCGGATACTGTTCTTCAGAATTTCGTTAGAATTATTCGCAATGCTAACCTGCCGTCTATCTGGTACGGCGAGTTCTCCAATAAAAAATTATTCGCTTCTTTCCTTACTGTCTGCGGTTATTCGCAGAAAACGGTTGACCTTTTTGCGGAGGACGTGGAGCTTAGAGAATATTTCCTCACGCGCAAAGCCTTTGAGAAAATTAACAGTAGGAATTTTTCGTCCTTCGGTACAAAGAAGATTCTCTTCATCAGCACTGTGCAGTTTACGCTTAAACTTATAAATGCGGAACGGGTGTCCCGCATACTAAGCGGATTTTTCGATGTAATGATTCGCTCGACAGCAGAAGATTTTCTTAAAAAGAAACCTTACATAAATAAATTTCTTATAGCGGCTATGGGAAGCTTCGGCTCCGGCGAAATGACGTTCGCTTCGGATATTGATCTTGTTTTCATTATAGACGGACTCAACGAATACCCTGAATCCCAGAAGGATTTTCAGTCGCTTCTGCTTAAGTTGAAAGAAAAATGCCGACCGTTTGATGTGGACTGCAGATTGCGGCCTGAAGGGAAAAGCAGTATTTTGGTGTGGGATCTTGAAAGTTATAAGACCTATATCGCCAGACGGGCTAGAATTTGGGAGCTTCAGTCATTCTGCAAGCTGAGTTTTGTAGCGGGAAATAAGAAATTGTTCGGCAGCCTTTCACGCGCTGTTAACAGCCGTATTAAAATTGAAGATGAATCAGTAATTAAAAACGAAATGACGGAAATGAGAAAGAAACTCTATTCGCTGAATATCTCTTCCGGCCTCAATACTTTTAACCTGAAAAAAGATAAGGGCGGCGTTAAGGATATTGAGTTTATTTTCGAGTACCTTATTCTTTCAGGTAAACTGCCCTTCGGCCGCCTTAAAGGTAAAAGCGTTGATAAAATTCTCACAGCATTCGGCGCTGCGCCCGAATATAAAAAAGATGCCGAAGAGCTTAAAAATAATTTCTTCTTTCTTAAGGAAATTGAAATGACTATACAAACTGTATTCAATTCCTCTTCTCCCTCGCTTCCCTCATCCGAAGAAAAGCTATTTACTGTTGCTGAAAGAACGGGCTTCGAATCTGCCGGACATTTGAGAAGAAAACTCGCCGAGGTCTTAAATTCCGGGAATTCCTTATTCATCAAATATCTGGCAAAATCCTAAAGTGAAATTCTTTAAAAAATACTACGCTGTACTAACCGGCTTGTTAGTATTTGTAATTTATATTACTACTCTCGCTCCTTCCGTGGTTGAAATCGATTCTGGAGAGCTCGCAGCCGTGCAGGCTACTCTCGGTATAGCCCATCCTACCGGCTATCCGCTATTTACGCTGATCGGACACCTGTTTTATCTGCTCCCCCTTCCCTTCAGCAAGATTTACCAGCTTAACCTGCTTACGGCAATTTGGTGCTCTGCTGCCGCCGGCGTTTTTGTTTACTCGGTTAAATTCGTGCTCGATAATCTCTCTGCGTTCTACGCAGCTGGAAAATCTAAAAAGCTTCCGGCAAAAAAAGATAAATCTGCCAAGCAGCACGAAAAGGAATTTCCTTCTTATGAAATACCGGAAATAAAAAAATATCTCTCTGCCGTCGCGGCGGGACTAATGCTTGCCTTCGGAAAAACTTTCTGGTTCCAGGCTACTTCTGTTGAAGTCTACTCCCTTCAGCTTTTTCTGCTTTCACTCATTATTCTCTTCCTTCTTAAAGCTTATGTTAACAGCCGGAATGACCAAAATCCAAGCTTTAAAAGCCGCTGGATGTTATTC
>JBJKTB010000001.1:0-4810 GCA_046703345.1 Ignavibacteriaceae bacterium | reverse complement strand
TTTATCCAGAGGAAATGGTAATCGTCCCCTCCCGGCGCACCTTTAAAGAAGGTAAAGTTTTTTCCGCCGTCGGTTGATTTACTAATAGACCGGCCCATCACGTATACAACGTCATGATTTTTCGGATCAACCGTTATCCGGCTGAAGTAAGAGTTAGCTAGCGCGCCGTCTTTGTTTACGTATGTCCAGTTTGCTCCGCCGTCGTCAGATCTATAAAGTCCGCTTCCTTTAGGCACTTCGATCGAAGCGTAGACAATTTTTCCCTCGCTGCCAGGCGCCGCAGCCAAACCGATTCTACCGTACTCGCCGGCCGGCAGCCCGCCGCCTGAAAGTTTTGTCCAGTGTTCTCCGCCGTCAGTGCTTTTGTAAATTCCCGAACCTGACCCGCGCTGAGGCATAAAATAATCGAGCCAGGGATGCATTCTCATCTGCCAGGTTGCGGCGTAAATAACCGAAGGATCGGAAGGATCAGACGCCAGGTCTACCGCGCCGGTGTTATCATCTATATAAAGGACTTTTTTCCAGGACTCGCCACCGTCTTTAGTTAAGAACACTCCCCGTTCGGTGTTCGGTTCATACGCGTGCCCCATCGCGGCAACAACAACATCATCAGGATCTTTCGGATCCACTAATATTCTTCCTATATGCCTTGTATCTTTTAACCCGATGTTAGTCCAGTGTTCGCCTCCGTCAACCGATTTATAAACTCCGTCACCGGCAAGCATATCATAACGGAGAGCCACCTGCCCGGTACCGACATAAATGATCTTAGAATCGGAAGGCGCGACTGCCAACGCTCCAACCGAAGACGCTTCCTGGTGCTGCATAAAAGGATGCCAGGTTCTTCCCGCGTCGGAAGTCTTCCACACCCCTCCACCCGCCGCTCCGAAATAAAAAGTATTAGGCTGATCAGGAATTCCCTCGGCCATCGTTGCCCAGCCGGCACGGTAAGGACCCACAAGACGCCACCTCATGCCTTCATAAGTCTTTAGTGATACCGGCTGCGCATAAATGTTTGATAAGAAAAAGAAAATCGCGGCTGAGACCGCCGTAAAAAATATTAACAAAGATTTACTTTTTTTCCTAACCGTTTTGCGCTTCATTTGAGCCGGAAATTTAAAGGAGATTCTATTAATCATTATTGAGCCTTTCCTGCTTTAAGATGGGTGTTTTTAATCACGTGGAAATTACTTTGTTGAATAATAATATGATGTGAGCAGGGATAATTCAATTAATAAAATTGGATTGCTGCTGCTGATCCGTTATCCCGGCAGTAAAAATATTCATGAAGAATTGAAGAGCATCGATGCGTATTATGAGATCAAATAGATATTTTAACGGAAGTCATCGCCAGCGAGCCTGCAACTGATTTATCGTTAAAAATCTTCGCCTCTTCATTCTCCTCTTTCAGAGCCAAAGCGTAAAGAAGCGGCAGGTAATGCTCCGGCGTCGGCACAGCCAGCTGGAATTCTTTTCCCTGCTCATTGTAATTAATCAGTTCCTTATGATCGCCGGATAAAATGAACTTCTTCATTTTTTCTCTGGCTTCAACCGCCCAGTCATAGCCGTAATCGTCGGCGTTAAGCTTGTCCCATGCTATCATCCGCAGGTTATGCACCATGTTTCCGCTTCCGATAATTAAAATCCCCCGCTGCCTCAGCGGCGCGAGTTCCTGCGCAAGTTCATAGTGATGCCGCGCGGTCTGGTAATGATCGAGACTCATCTCAATAACCGGCACGTCCGCTTCCGGGTACATGTGTTTTATAACGGACCACGCGCCGTGATCAAGTCCCCATTTATCATCAAGTCCGACCTCGGCTTTTTTAACTATTCTCTTTGTTTCGGCTGCCAGTTCAGGGCTGCCGGGCGCCGGATACTGAACTTCGTATAATTCTCGCGGAAATCCCCCGAAGTCATGTATAGTCGCCGGCTTCTTCATAGCGGTTACGAATGTACCTCTTGTTTCCCAGTGTGCAGAAATACATAACACCGCGTTCGGTTTAGGAATCTCTCTGCCGATCTTTCTGAATCCCTCTACAAATTCGTTTTCCTCAATCGCGTTCATCGGACTTCCGTGCCCGAGAAACAACACAGGCATTTTTTCCGTAGCGGCAAATTTGCCGGTTGCTTTGTTCAATTCATTCAGATTCATTCATAACCCCGCGGAAATTTTAAATTATTATTTTTATATAACAGAACAATATAATAACAAAAGAAATCATGTTTATTATCCATCAGAAAAATACGATTATCGGTGTGATTTTCTTGAGGTTCTACAGATAATCATACTTCCCGTTTTCGTCTAAAATAATGAATCTCATCAAGAGGCAAAAGCAAATTACCGCTGCCTTTCTCCTTTCTATCACTGTAAATATCAATGTTAAATTAATTAACAGCAAAATCTTCAAATTTTGATGAATTACTCCCCCGCTGTTTAATTTGTTTATAGCTCCGATTTGCGCATAAAATAATACGCTCAAAATCGTCTTAAATAAGCTTTTTATTTCCGGTACGGTAGTTGAGTTATCTCTGCTGAATAAGTTTTTACAAGGAAGGGAAAAATGCAAAAAAGAATTTTATTAATAGACGATGACTCATCAGTCCGCAGATCATTATCTCTCAGCCTTAATCAGCTGGGGTATGATGTGGAACCGTGCGACTGCGGTTTTAACGCGCTCAATAAACTGGAGCTTTACCAAAAAAATCAGATAAATCTCGATTCCGTTGTAGTTGACGTGAACCTGCCTGACATTAACGGCATTAAGCTCGGGAAGATCATTAAATCGAAATATCCGGATTCGGCGCTGATGTATATTACAGGATATGCCGATAAACTTGAACTGACCGAAATTGACGATCTTAAGGAAGAAGGTCTTCTCGAAAAGCCTTTCTCGGCCGACGACCTAATAATCGAGATCAATAAAATACTAGGCAGGCAGGATAAGCATCCGAAACCGAAAACCGATTTAAAAAAAGAAGTAAAAACTTCTTCCGCTTATGTCTTAATAAAAGTAAAAGCAGATAACGATTACTTCTCTCTTTACCGCGAACTGTATTTTATGGACAACGTTGTTTACTGCGACGCTACGCGGGGAGACATAGATATATTTCTTCTTCTTCAGTCCGATACAGAATCGGGATGCAGAAAAATTTATGAGAAGAAGGTGAAGGCGCTGAAGGAGATTTCCGATTCAAAATATCTTCCGGTTATCGTGCCGGTGCTTAACGATAATATTAAATCCATCGTACAGGCTGCCGGCATAAGCATGTTCGAAGATATGCCGGGTATGAGCAAGGTAAGAGATTCAAAAAAAGCCGTCTGCTCTTACGTTCTTGTTGATGTTGACCGCGAGAAGCTTGACAGGGTTTATCCGATTTTAAAACTGACCGACAATGTTCTCTACTGCGATTACACCGAAGGAAGTTACAATTTAATTCTTATGGTTTACGGATCTCAGTTCAGCGAGATAGACAAAATAATTGAAAACAAGATCATAAATCTAGACGGAATTCTGAAAGTAAAGGAATATCCGATAATAAACGTATTTGAAATGTAATTTTTTAAAATAATATCCGGATAAGAATTATGGCCGAAATTGATGTAGCAAAAAAGAAGCACGATGTACTTGGTTTCAAAATAGACCTGATAAACAACAGGCATAAAACCGGATCGCTTGTTCCTCTGCTTCAGTCGGCACAGAATTCTTACGGCTATATTCCCGAAAAGATTATTTACTATATAAGCGAACTTGTAAACATTCCTCCATCTGAAATTTACGGCGTGATCACCTTTTACTCGCAGTTCAGGCTGGTGCCGGTGGGCGATAATCTTATAAGAATATGCGAAGGAACGGCCTGCCATGTAAACGGGGCGAAAACTGTTTTATCCGTTCTGCAGGATGAACTCGGCATATCGGTGGGTGAGACTACGGATGACGGTAATTTTACACTTGTGTCGGTCGCTTGTCTCGGCTGCTGTTCGCTTGCGCCTGTAATGATGATAAACGATGAGACTTTCGGCAGTCTGAACGCCGATAAAATAAAAAAAATAATTAAAAACTTCAGAAGAAAAGAAGAACTTCAATTATGATAAAAGTAAAAGTCGGTCTCGGCACGTGCGGAATGTCTGCCGGCGGAGATTTAATTTACAACAAATTCAAGGAAGAAATCCGCAATAAAAATCTTCAGGCTGAAGTATGCGAAACCGGCTGCATGGGAATGTGCTACGAGGAAGCTCTAGTGGAGATAGATGACGGACAAAACAGCTATCTGTACTCTAAAGTATCGGTTGACAAAGTGGGAAGAATTGTAAACGAGCATATTCTGATGAACCAGCCGGTTAAAAACTGGATTATAAAAAGCAATGATATCTGCACAGAGGAATCATTCCTTAAGCGTCAGGAAAGAATTGTCTTAAGAAACTGCGGAGTGATAAATCCAAATTCCGTCGAAGAGTATATCGAACGCGGCGGCTACAAAGCGCTTGAGAAGGTCTTAAATGCTTATACCGGAGAAGCCGTTATAGAAGAAATAATTCTTTCGGGCTTAAGGGGGCGCGGCGGCGGCGGATTTACGACAGGCCGAAAGTGGCGGCTAGCTTATAAAGAAAATGAACCTAAAAAATTTATTATATGCAACGCGGACGAGGGCGACCCGGGAGCTTTTATGGATAGAAGTGTTCTTGAAGGCGACCCGCATTCGGTGCTTGAAGGAATGAGCATCGCGGCATACGCGATAGGCACAGATGAAGGCTACATTTACTGCCGCGCGGAATATCCGCTTGCGGTAAAAAGATTGAGAACGGCTATAA